>CAIYIP010000466.1 GCA_903926285.1 uncultured Gammaproteobacteria bacterium | reverse complement strand
GTTGGGGTATAGCTCAGGTCGAGGTTCATGTAATCCGGATCTTTGCCACTCTCCTGCATGACTTGCAGATCGCGACTGGAGTTGATGTCGAACTCGCGCACCATGCGGCTGACATTACCGGTTTCATCCAGCTCACCCATAATGTAGTAGTCGCCAATCAAAACCAGCACCGGCAGCTCATCATCGAGCAGCGCTTGCCACAGGCCAGTCTTTGCATAGGGATTTGGGGCGAGAAACACATCCTGCTCCGTCGGCATAAGCAGGATGTTCAACAGAAGCGCGACAAGTGCAGCACCCGCCAGCCAGGGCGTATACGAACGGCGATTTAATGCTTTTCCCGTAATACTTAATTGCGGGGGTAGCGAAAGATCGGGAGTTGCTGCGGGCACATTCAGGCTGCTGACCAGCATGTATTGGCCTTTGGGAATATCGAGCCGGTATTTTTCATTCGCACCCTGGCGCGCAAAGTAGGTCGCAAGCTTGCTGCGCAAGTGATAAATGTGAACCCGGACAATTGAATCCTTGCCCACGTCAAAATCGGCTTCACGTCCGAGCACATCAACAGCAATCGCCGCTTCCTTGGGCGCGGTATTGGTCAGTGCGCATTCAGCCAGATACTCCAGGATCGCGGCATAAGTTCGTGAACGCCCAAGCTCACCGCTCTTGATGATGCGGTCACACAGCGCTTTTAATTCTTCAGGTTCGAGCATAAAAATCGTGGGGTCTTATAGTCCAGTAACTGGGAAGTATGGATAGTTTGACCATCAGCAGAGCTGCTTAGGCGAGCCCAGCAGACCCAAAATACTAACGTTAAAAAATTTGCGAGACTGCGATATTACACATCTTTAACAACGACTTAACAAGCGATAAAACTTTTAAAAACAATCAGCTAGATCAGAAAGTACAGCTTTTTTAGATTCGTTACGCAATGAATGATGGCTAATGCACAACCTTAACTTGAGTTTTGATTATCTTCCAGCCTTGCGTAAATAATATGCATGTCAGATGCCTGCCACAGTGGCTTAAGATTAATCAGGATACCCGCCGAACGTCTCTCCTCAGCGCGAGGAGATACCATCTCAAGAGGAGCTCACTGCTTGATTGTTGCGATCAACGTTGGTGTAAACCTGTTGCCTGGTGAGGACGACTCTAGCGCCATCCCAAGTTGAGGATGGCGACTCACCGGGAAAGTGGGGATGCTACAGGGCTTTTGCCACGGCATGAATCACTAATGCGAATCTTAATGCGAACTATTAATTGACGAGAATTGTTCTTGTTTGATAACTTATCGCAATTGGTGCGTACTGACGCTTCAATTCGCTTATTTTGATCTCAACGGTGTAATCAATGCTCCCCATATCCAGGCAGACCACCATGAACTTCTTGCGCAAGCCGTTTGCCGCCGCTCTGGGCCTGGCCATTGCCTTGCCCGTCGGCCACACTGCGCTGGCTCAGGACGACTTAGCTGATGGGCGCAATCTGCCCGTGATCCTCGTGGTGGGGGAAAGACGCCGGGATGCACTGCTCCAACCCGGCGCAGTGACCCTCGTGACTTTGGAAGAATTCCAGTTGAAACAACCCCGCTCCACTGAGGAAATGCTGCGCGGCGTCACTGGCGTGAGCATCAAGCCCGAGGAAGAAAGTGCCATTGTCGCTAACATCGGCCTTCGCGGTCTCAGTGCTGCGGATTACAAGACTCTCATCCTTGAAGACGGGGTGCCGGTGGCACCCGGCCTCTTCGTGGGCAACGGACGCTACTACAACCCGCGCGTGCAGCGCATGGAAGGCATCGAAGTGCTGAAGGGCGCCGCTTCGCTGCGTTATGGTCCCAGCACCATCGGCGGCGTTATCAACTACATCACGAAGCAGCCCGATGACGGCATGAAGCTGAGCTTGCGCTCCGGCACCTGGAACACCCACGAGGCCTCGGTAGAAGTGGGTGGCAGCTCCCCTTCCGGCGATGCTGAATTTGGCCTCATTGCAACACACGCCAAGAGCGACGGCTTCCTCGACAAGGGTTACGAGATGACCGATATCATGGTCAAAGCCGGCATGGCACTCGGTAACAACCAGTGGGTTAGCATCAAGTATGCCGACTATCGCAATGATGCCAACATTTCCTACCGCGGCCACTTCCTGAAAGAATACCTGGCCGAGGCTGACAACAATGCTGCTCCCGACGACTGGTTCCTGAGTGGTCGCCGTTCCATCGACCTCAACCACGAGTGGGACATCAGCGACACTATGAAGCTCAACACGCTGGTCTACGGCAGCGAAACCTGGCGTGATTACTGGCGCTTCAACACACATAATGCTGCCTCCGACGCGGCTGACCGCTGGATCTATAACGATACGCTGAACGGCAATAATCGCAGCTTCGAGCGTTTCGGTCTCGATACCCGCCTGCAGTTTGATCACGCGCTGTTCGGCATCAGCAGTAAAGCCGAAATCGGCTATCGCTACATGACAGAATGGATGGACGACCGCACAGTCAATGCAACGCGCGCCAATCCCCGCACCGGTCCGTTGGGCCGCGACGTGCGCGACAGTGCCGACAGCAACGCCCTCTACCTGCAGAACCGTTTTTTGCTCGGTGACAACCTGGCCCTCACCGCCGGCCTGCGCGCAGAGCGCTACGAACAGGAGCGCAAAGACCGTCGCCGTGCGGCAGCGCAAGTCAACGCCGCAGGCAGTTCCAACACCGAGCTGCTGCCGGGTCTCGGATTCACCTACACCCTGAATCCCGAACTGCAGTTCTTCGGTAGCGTGTATAAAGCCTTCTCGCCTGCGCAGAACGGCGACGCGCTCGACGCGCTGACAGACCAACAGCTTGATGCCGAGCGCTCCGTCAACGTGGAACTTGGCCTGCGCGGTGGCAACGACCGACTGCGATACGAGATGGCCTGGTTCCGCATGGACTTTGATAACCAGATCATCCCGGCCAACAGCAATTCCCAGTTCCAGCGCACCAACGGCGGCGCCACCTGGCACCAGGGCGTCGAGTTGGGCGTAGAACTGGAACTGAGCGCAAGCTTCAGTGCCACCGCCAACACCACATGGGTACCCGATGCCGAGTTCGACGGTCCACGTCTCGCGGCCAATGGCGCCATCGTCACAGCAGATGGCAGCCGCCTTACCTACACGCCCGAATGGGTGGCCAACCTGGGCTTGGCCTACACAGTCGGCAGCCTGCGCACCGGCCTCAATCTGCACCACACCGGCGAGCAATACAGCGATGTACTGAACACCGATGCCATCGCAGAAAGTGTCACGGGCTTCTTCACCGGCCGCATCCAGAGTTATACGCTGCTGGATATCAGCATGGTGTATGACGTTAGTGAACGCTTGAGCTTCAGCGGCAGCGTCAAAAACCTGAGCGACAAGCGCTACATTGCGAGCTTGCGCCAAGGCATCTACATAGGCCCCGAACGCAGCATCGACGCCGGACTGCGCTACACATTCTAGGGACGAGCGCACAGATCAAGGCTGGAATTATTGCGGAAACAATTAAGTCCCGGATGATTCCAGCGCCGAATCTTACTTTCCCATCCCATGTTATTTATGCTGAAATCATCAGCCAGAATTACCGCTCCCAGCCAGCAGCAGAAACCATGTCAGAACCCGCCACCCTCGACAAAGTCATCAGCCTGAAAGTCCCGCCCCACTCGATCGAGGCAGAACAGGCGGTGCTCGGTGCATTGATGCTCGACAACTCCCGCTGGGATGTTGTGAACGAAGCCCTGTTGCCTTCGGATTTCTATCGCAAGGAACACCGGCTCATCTTCCAGGCCATGCTCGCGCAAACCAAGGCCGACAAACCGATCGATGTCATCACGCTCAGCGAAACCCTGCATGATTCCAGCCAGCTCGCGGAAGCCGGCGGCCTCGAATACCTCGGCGAACTCGTCAACAACATTCAAAGTGCGGCCAACGTCGAAGCCTATGCCGGCATCGTCAAGGAGCGCGCGATCCTGCGCAAACTCATCAACGTCGCGCACAACATCGCCGACAGCGGTTACAACCCCGATGGTCGCCCCAGCACCGAACTGTTGAGTGCAGCCGAAAAACTGGTTGGCAGCATTGCAGATGAACGGCCGAGCGATGGTGGTCCCGTGCCGCTTAATCCGATCCTGAAATCAGCCGTTGAACGCATCGAAAGATTGTTTGAATCCAAAGGTAACATCACGGGCATCAGCACAGGCTTCAAGGATCTCGATGAAATGACCTCGGGCTTGCAGGAATCCGATCTCATCATCGTCGCCGGCCGCCCCTCGATGGGTAAAACCAGCTTTGCGATGAACATGGTTGAACATGCCGTTCTGCACCACGACAAGCCCGTGCTCGTATTCAGCCTCGAAATGCCCGCCGACAGCTTGATCATTCGTATGCTCTCCTCGCTCGGCAAAATCGACCAGACGCGCATGCGTAACGGCAAGCTCGAGAATGACGACTGGGACAAACTCGGCATGGCCATCGCCAAATTGCGCAACCGCCCTCTGTTCATCGACGACACTTCCGGCCTGAGCCCAACCGAAATGCGCAGCCGTGCGCGGCGTGTGCAGCGCGAAAACGGCGACCTCGGCCTGATCATGGTGGATTACCTGCAGCTTATGCAGGTGAAGGGTAGCAGTGAAAACCGCACTGGCGAAATTTCCGAAATATCACGCTCGCTGAAATTACTCGCGCGTGAATTCAAATGTCCGGTTGTGGCACTGTCACAGCTCAACCGTAGTCTTGAACAACGACCCAACAAACGCCCCGTGATGTCCGACCTCAGGGAATCAGGTGCAATCGAGCAGGATGCCGACCTCATCATGTTTGTCTATCGCCACGAGGTATACGAACCCGAAAACGATCAGTTCAAGGGCATCGCGGAAATTATCATCGGCAAACATCGCAATGGCCCCATCGGTACCAAAACCCTGAGTTTCATCGGCAAGTTCACGCGTTTTGAAAACTACATGCCAATGCCTGGCAGCGGCCCCGCGCCCTGGCAACACGAGTAAGACGCGTGATCCTTCGCGTCCAGGCCAGTATCAACCGCAAAGCTCTCGCCCATAACCTTGCAATTGCCCGGGGGTATGCAAGAGGCAACGGCATCGTGGCTTTGATTAAAGCCAATGGTTACGGCCACGGCCTGCTACCCGTTGCCGAAGCCCTGCATGACGCGGATATTTTTGGCGTCACCGATCTTGAAGAAGCGCAACTCCTACGCGCTGGCGGCACCGACAAGGAGATACTGATTTTGCAGGGGCCGATGGTGCGCGCTGAAGTTGCGCGTATTGCACAGCAAGGTTTTCAACTGGTTATCCATAATGCCGACCAGCTTGCATGGCTCGAACAGGAACTCGCGAAGCTGACTCTCACCAAGCCACTCAACTTCTGGCTGATGCTTGAGACAGGCATGAACCGACTTGGTTTTGCGCCTGCAGAATTCACCGCCGCTTATCATGCGCTCAAGACCAAGTCCTGGACAGGCAGCGTGGTGCTGATGACTCATCTAGCCAATGCGAGCATGCCGGAATCACCACTTAACGCAGAGCAGCTGCACAATTTCCACACCTGCAAAGCCACACTGGGCAGTGCCGGACTTGTCGACAGTATCAGCGCATCCGCTTCGATGCTTGCACTGGGTACGCCAGCAATTTCAACCGCAAGTCTCGATCCGGTCCAGCAAGTTTTTAGCCAGACTGTCTGTACCTGGGCACGCCCCGGCATCATGCTTTATGGCAGTTCACCTTTTTTGTGGGCAGACAAAAAGCGCCGCCGCGAAGCTTTTGGCCTGCAGGCGGTGATGACCTTGCAGGCACAGCTCATCGCCATCAGTGAAGTACCTGCAGGAGCAAGCATTGGTTACAACTCACAATTTATTTGTCCACATCCAATGCGTATTGGCACCGTGAGCATCGGCTATGCGGACGGTTATCCCAGCAACACACCCAATGGCGCGCCTGTAGTGATTCGCAACACGCGTACACAAACGCTGGGGCGAGTTTCGATGGATATGCTCACGATAGATCTAACAACAATACCTGCCGCACAGGTGGGTGATGAGGTGACTCTCTGGGGTGATGATGTGTCGCTCGATGAAGTGGCTGCCCACACCGGCATCCTGGCGTACAACCTCACGTGCAGTATCACTGCCAGGGTGCCACTGGTTTATAGGTAACTCACCGTGGCCTTACGGTATACGCAAGCGTCAATACATCCTCAAGCCCGCCAACCACACGCGAAGATCGAGTCGGGCACTTTTTATGCAGGGCGTTTGGCGAATGGTTGTCACGGGCTCAGTGCGGACCACGATCAGTGCACGCTACTTATACGAGTCAGCTTTTTAAGTAGATCCGACAATGCCTTCTCGCTGATCGGCTTCGGCAGAAAACCCGCAAGGTCATCACTGCCGAAGTAACGCGTCGCGTCTCTTTCCGTAAAACCGCTGATCAGTACAACCTTTACATACGCATTGTATTTTTTGATCTGCGTAAAAGTTTCATAGCCATCCATGCCAACCATCGTCAGATCGAGAATCACAAGGTCGTAACACTGCGGATCTTGTTTAAAACGACTGACACACTCTTTGCCACTGAGCACATAGTCGGAAGGTATATGCATATGTTCCAAG
>CAIYIP010000465.1 GCA_903926285.1 uncultured Gammaproteobacteria bacterium | reverse complement strand
TGAGCATCGCAACAGCAAACACTACAAGGCGATTCGGGAAAGGATGGGTGAATTTATGGCCGGGCCGCATACCAGCAGATTCCGCAAGACCATGCTCAGCGCAGACATAAATTTTCGGACTGTGCTGTTCACGCTTGATCAGGTATGGGTTCATGCCAGTAGTTGGTTCGCCCGCTTGCTTGCGCCACACTCAGGCTGATGAGCGCCTCGACAATAAAAAGTTTTTGATGGTTTCGGGTTTGCGATTGCCGAAGCCTTACATTTACCGCTTTTTGGCGCAGCGATCCGGCGTTTGTATGAAGGAGGCGTTGTCAGTGCGCTCGCCAGTGAGTTTCCCATTGCTGCTGAGCAACACCTGGACTAAGGCATTCCTGTGCAGGGAGTTTGCGAAATTTTCCCATGCCGCTGGTCTTAAGTTATTGCCTGTTCCTCGGCAGGATGCTGCGTTTTACTGGCGTTACGCGCCAGTTCGAACCGCGCTGGCTGATCGTGGCGAGGCAAAGTGCGTGGCACAGGCCGCAACCGGGGCTGCCTGCACCCATCTTGCGATGGTCTTCTGCCGGGTTGGTGCTGGTCAGTTCGACGCTGGTGCCTTCACGTATACGGGCAAATTCGGCTTCGCCGTGTGTTGATGGCTGCGGTGCTACCGGGGTCTCCTGATAGCGGATGGTAATGAAGTGTTTTCCCGTCAGGCTCGTGAGTGCGATGCGTTCTGGTGTCGCGAGCACAAGTTCGTTGCCGGCACAGTCGAGCGCAAGCCCAGGTGACACAACAACCGTGGCGCCATTTTCAATCCAGACACTCAGTCCACTGACGATGCCCCAGCCATGTAGAAAGCGATTATTGCGGCGCGAGCGCTCAAGCTGGTAGTTCTGCTCAAGCTGAAAGTCGTCTGCAGTTAGCAGCTTGCCGAAGAAATAATTGGGGCGCTCGAGTTGTTTGTAGTCAGGCATGTAGTGCTTCCTTCGTTCAGAGGGGGAATTTAATTTGTGGCGCAGGTTCGCCAACAGGAGCTGGCATTGTGCCTACTCCTCAAACGAGGTCAATAAGCACTGGCGTATTCCGCAATTATTCAGTCATGCCAGCAACATGACATGGCGCGTGTTCACGGCGTGCAGAACGATTTTTGCCGGCAGCGGAGCAGAATTGCATCGGTCATGTTCGAGCCATGCATAATGGCGCCTTCGAGGTCGGTGCTGGTGAGGTTGGTACGGACCATGATGGCGTCGGTGAAGTTGGCATACCGCATCAGCGGGCAAGTCGCTTTGCGTGGCAGGATAAAACAGCATTCGCCAAACTTGATGGATTTATGTCTCTTGATTGCGCATTTGTACTCATGGACTCAAACTGCAAGTCAGGGTAGGCTTCCTCATCTTCAACACAAGGCTTCAGTAACAGGATCTGTGCATGGCATCTAAACTGTTTATCACCAAATCCTTCGATTCCATCGATCAAGAACAAAAAAACTCCCAACTCAAACGTGTCCTCGGCCCCTGGCAACTGACTGCTCTCGGCGTCGGCGGCACCATCGGCACCGGCATTTTTGTGCTGACCGGTCTGGAAGCCGCGTTGCACGCGGGTCCAGCGATTGCGATTTCGTTCATCATTGCCGGCATTGGCTGTTTGTTCGCAGGTTTGTGTTATGCCGAATTTGCGGCAATGGCGCCGGTTTCTGGCAGCGCCTACACCTACAGTTATGCAACGCTGGGTGAATTTGCCGCATGGTTCATCGGGTGGGACCTGTTGCTCGAATATATGTTTGCGGCGGGGACGGTCGCGGTAGGGTGGAGTCGGTATTTCACCACCTTTCTCGACTATTTCGGGATCGTGCTGCCTGCCCAGTTTACGTCGGCACCGTTTGCGAGTACGGACGGTCTGTCAATAGTACTGACGGGTGGCATTCTGAATGTCCCCGCAACAGTCATCTCATTACTCGTTACCTACATTTGTTACATTGGCATCAACCAGACGTCCCTTTTTAATTCGGTAGTGGTGGTGCTGAAGGTGGCGGTGATCTGCGCGGTGATTGGCTTTGGCGTATTTTTTATCGATGTCGCCAACTGGACGCCTTTCATACCCGAAAACACTGGCGTGTGGGGCGAGTTCGGCTGGTCGGGAATTTTGCGTGCTTCGGGTGTTATCTTCTTTGCGTATATAGGCTTTGATGCGGTTTCTACGGCAGCGCAAGAAGCGAAGAAACCTTCCTTCGACCTGCCGTTCGGTTTGCTGATGGGTCTCTTCATCTGCACCGTGTTGTACATTCTTATGTCCGCCACACTCACCGGCATGGTGTCGTACACCCAGCTCAATGATGCGGCTCCCGTAGCCGTAGCCTTGCGCGAACACGCAGCGTTGCAATGGTTGATTCCGTTTGTGGTGTTTGGCGCGCTGGCTGGACTTACGTCTGTGGTGCTCGTGCTGATCATGGCGCAGGCCCGCATCCTGCTGGCGATGGCACGCGATGGCTTGTTGCCGCCGATGTTTGCCAAAGTGCATCCCAAATATCGCACGCCGGGTTTTGCAACGTGGGTCACCGGCATCGTCGCTTCGGTGATGGCGGGCCTGTTCCCGATCGGTATTCTTGCCGAACTCGTATCCATCGGCACGCTGGTTGCTTTCATCATGGTGTGTGCAAGTGTGCTGGTGCTGCGCTACACACGTCCCGATATGCCACGGCCATTCCGAACACCGTATCCCTGGTTCGTATGTCTTGCGGGTGTGTTCTTCTGCGGCATGATGGCGCTGTCGCTGCCACTCGATACCTGGCTGCGTTTGATCATCTGGATGCTGGTTGGTATTTGTGTGTATTACTTCTATGGCCGCCATCACAGCGTAGCGCGCAAGGAACTGCGCGAATAATTGCTCGCACAAGGCCAATACCCGCTCAATTTATTACGCAGTCATCGGCTTGCGGCACGCTGTATTTTTCGATCAGCTGCGTGAGCAGTTCTAGCTGCTGGATGGAAGGGCTTTCAAAAACCATACTGCGGCGTGTGTACGAGGTGCCGGGGTCGGCGATTGATAAACAGGACACATTGCGGCACAGGATATTAGGGATATAAAACTTGCCGTTATCGGCCATGATGGAAATCATGTCGGTAGCTTCTTCGGGAAGTGCTTCCATGCCTTGCCTGTACGCCAACCCTGACACGCCAAAATCGAGCAAGGACAAATGCTTCGCGGGGCTGGATTGCGAAATCACGTAAACATCTTCTGCCGCTTTGAAGCGTGGCAGCTGTCTGCGCTCTCTTTCAGGCAACAGGTTCTGGCGGATGACCTTGGCCAGTGTTTCGATACCAAAGGGTTTCATCAGTACCTGCCTGATGCCAAGCGAATGGGCATTGGCTTCGCTGATTAGCTTGTTATAGCCCGTGCACAGCACTATCGGCAGATCCGGACGCACTTCGTTCACCGCCTTGATCAGGTCGATGCCCGACAGATGTGGCATCGTCATATCGGTCAGTAACAGGTCGAAGGCATGCGGAGTCACCAGAAACGCGGCCAGTGCCTGAGTGCTGTTGGTAAAGGCAGTGACCTTGTAGCCGAGCTGTTCGAGCATGTTCTGCCAGAGTCCGACGAGCATGTTTTCATCATCAACGATGAGGATTCTTTCCTGCCCGCCCGGAATTTTATGCTTGTGTGATGATGTGTTGTCGGCGCTCACCATCTTGTCGATACAGGGAAAGTACAGGTGGAATTCAGTATGACTGTTGAGCACGCTCTCCACCCTGATGCTGCCGCCATAACGCCGCACGATGCCGTGTACGACTGATAGGCCAAGGCCAGTACCCTTGCCGGTTTCCTTGGTCGTGAAATACGGATCGAAGATACGACTCATCACTTCAAGCGGAATGCCCTTGCCAGTATCCCTCACGCCAAGATGTGCATAGTTGCCGGACGCAATCCCGAGTTCACTGGCGCGCTCAACACCCAGTGCAATGGGTTTGAGGCTGATGATCAGCTTGCCGCCCGTGGTTTCCATCGCATGGGCCGAATTGGTACAGAGGTTGTAGATGATCTGGTGGATCTGGGTAACGTCCCCCAGCGTAGCGCAGGGTGTTTCCGTGATATCGTATTCGATCATAATGTTCGAAGGCAGCGAGGCGCGCATCAGCGTGAGCGAATCGCTAATCGTGGTGTTGAGCGTGACAGGCTGTAGGTCGGCTTCTTCCTTGCGGCTGAAGTTGAGCAACTGCCTGATCATGTCTTTCGCGCGCATGCTCGCCGAATGGATCTGGCCAACAAACTGCTGTGCCACATGCTCCTTCTGCAGATACAGCTGTGCGAGTTCGGTGTTGCCGATGATGATGCCGAGCACATTATTAAAATCGTGGGCGATGCCACCCGTGAGTGTGCCGATGGCTTCCATCTTGTGTGAGTGGCGCAACTGGCTTTCGAGATGTTGTTTTTCAATTTCCATCCTGACATTTTCCACGCGCATCTGGCGCTGCTGCAGCACCTTGCGCACACGGATGATCAGTTCTTCAGGCTCGAAGGGTTTGCGCAGGAAATCGCTGGCACCTTTGCGGATAGCCTCGATCGCTGCTTCAATTGAAGTTTCGCCAGTAATAAATACGAAGGCGGTATCAATAATGTTGCGGTTGACGGAATCGAGAACCTGGAAACCCGTCATTTCGGGCATCATCACGTCGATGATGACGAGGTCGGGCGGATTGTCGTGAATAAGGCGCAGCGCTTCGATTGGGCTGTTGATGGTCTGGATCTGGTAGTTGCTGCCGAATTCGAGCAGGCTTTTGATACTTGAAGAGATTAGCGGTTCATCATCACAGATCAATATTCTGGGACAGGCTTCCACATTAAATTCCTTGCGCGCACCCGTTTGGGCTGGAACTACCAATAATTTTTCTTTGAGTCTCTTACCAAAACTAGTATCTGATGGCTATTTTTCCCCATCATTTCTCCCTTTCCGGGTGGATACTATTCTTCAACTGTCCTTGCATCCCGGGATGCACTTTAAACACTGTCCAGAAGCAAGTAAACCCGTGATTTGCAAACATGGAAGGCCCTGCAATCGCGCATGGCGCACCATAGGAAGTCAGTGCCAGCCCATCAGGATCCGAATTTCCATCACCACCATGCTTGACTCAACCGGTGGTGCTAAGTAGTCTTTGGGCCTTGTTCAACTGCGCAGGTAAAAGGAGGTGATCCAATGTCTAGTGGTATGTGTATTGGTGCGTTAAATGATTCAATGGATTTTGGTTATATCAATGCAGTGGAGGTTATTCACCATTACTTTTAGATAGAACCCTGTCTAAGCACAACGAAAGCATGCGAAAGACAGTTCTGTTGGAACTGCCGATCACGAAAGGGAGCCTGAAGGCTCCCTTTTTTGTGGCTGAAATTTGGCCGCTATCCCATCTCGCTTAGGTACCTTCGACGTGGACTGAAGCAAACCAGAGGGCCTTGCCCGGTTTGTGCAAGTAATGAGAAAAAACGCCGCTGGACCAGTCTATTCGGGCTTGAGGGATAGTTCGCCGCTGCGCTTACGCGTTATCCTGCGGGACTTTGCATTTTTGAGGTCTTGTGTATTCATGATTGGCCACGGCACTACCCACGGC
>CAIYIP010000464.1 GCA_903926285.1 uncultured Gammaproteobacteria bacterium | reverse complement strand
GTATCTTGCGTTAAATTCTTCAGAATTAGGCAAGGATTCGATTAAGAAAAGGTTAAGAAATTTCTGAGGTATTAATGGGCGGGAGTTCTGAGCGCCTGATTGTTAAGACATTTTGTGTGTTTGATCTTTGGGCTGGCAACCAAGGCCAAACAAGACGTTGTAACGAAATAAGCTATTTTTAGCACAACATTTATCGATGACGCTTCGTGGTCTGGTTTTACCCATGCTCGTCCTTGTTAAAACTGCTTGAGAATTTGTCTCCTTCTACTGAATTTTCGCTTGCTCTGCACACGATATATTTTAACCATCATCCCGGCTTCAAATCGAAATCTTTACTTTGTAAAGATTTGAGGGCCGGACACGTTTGGTACAACTAGGGTCATGTCGATCACGTTCCTGTTGCGTATTGGCCCGCCAATTTCGCGCTGGTGTGCAGCACTGTTGCCGCCGGCTTGGTAAAAATTTGGTTTTGCTGCAATTGCAAACGTGATCGTTTTTGCTAACACAGGTATGATACTCGCAGTGTTTTTGATGGGTTTTAGCTTCGGTTTCATCGAAGTTATTAATACAGGTATGCTCATCCGCAACTGGTTTTGCTAGTCATGAGCCTTGAACCGATTTTGCCAGTTATAATGCTGGCAATAAACTTGCAGACTGCTTTATTAAAACCTCCATTTGGCTTTGCTGTGTTTTATTTACGACGAACTGCACCTGCAGCTTTCGCAAGCAGTGACATTTATCGTGGTGTGCTTGTTACATCATTATTCGGTTACTGATCCTGGGGCTGCTGGCTCTTTACACTGCACTAGCGATCTGGCTGCCAGCACAACGTTAACTAATGTAGGGACAAACGATGATCAAAGATTTAATGGATGAGGATAAGCCGTACCCGGATGGTGAGCTGACCCTGCAAGTGGTCGCACTACCCGCCGATACGAACCAGCATGGCCAGATACATGGCGGCTGGCTGGCTAGTCAGATGGATATGGCCGGTAATCTTACATGTACCCGGATCGCCAAGGGCAAGGTCGCAACAGTTGCAATCGACTACATTTCGTTTTTGTCACCCGTCAAAGTAGGCGCTGTAATAGGCTGCTATACGAGCGTTCGTGGCGTTGGCCGCAGTTCGGTGAGAGTTGAAGTGGAAGCGTGGATCAGTGACGACACGCTTCAAGCCGAATGGATCAAGGTCTCGGAAGGAGAGTTCATCTTCGTTGCCATTGATGATAATGGCCGCACACGGGCAATTCCCAAAAGCCAGTAGAAGCTTATTGAAAAAGCTTGCTGATTCCTTCAAATCGATTTCAGCACGAAGTGCTGGTGTTCATTACATGGCTTCAAGCCGGGCATAGGCCATCACCAGCCACTTGCTGCCTTCAGCGTGAAAATTAATTTGAATGCGTGCGTTGTTTCCGTTGCCTTCGCTGTTGAGCACAACCCCTTCACCAAACTTTGGATGCCTTACCCGCTGGCCCAGGCTGAAAGCGAGTCCGGTTTCATAAGGAGTACTACCGCTCTTCGCTGATGAGTATCCGGAACCTGAGCCTGCCCATGAGGAACCGCGCACGATCTGGCCTTTCATGCGAACTTCCTGGCGCAGCTCTTCAGGAATTTCGCGTAAAAAACGCGACGGGCGCGTCAGGTTTTCTTCGCCGTGCAAACGCCGTGATTCAGCATGGCACATATAAAGTTTCTGCATGGCCCGGGTTATGCCGACATAACAAAGCCTGCGTTCTTCTTCGAGGCCATGTAAGCCATCGAGCGACATTTTGTGTGGGAACAGGCCTTCTTCCATACCCGCCATAAACACCAATGGAAATTCCAGGCCTTTGGCTGAATGTATAGTCATTAACTGGACTGCATCTTCGGAAGCATCGGCCTGAGCATCACCTGCATCAAGTGCGGCTTTATCGAGGAATGCGGTCATCTTTGTTATTGGCAGGATAGTTTCGTCCGACGGAACGTTGGCAACTGTAAAACTTTTGGCGGCAGTTACGAGCTCCTCAAGGTTTTCTACGCGGGAGCGGGCTTTTTCGCCGCCTTCCTTTTCATGATGAGGAATAAGGCCAGACTGTTGAATGATGTAGTCCATGGTTTCATGCAATTCCCTGGAGCTGCTGTACTCATCAAGCAGGTTGATGAGCTCCATAAAACTTTGCACGTTGAGCAATGCGCGTGTAGGCATTAGTGACTTGGTGACTGATTGTAAAGCCGACTGCCACAATGATACTCCTTCATTTCGGGCTAAATTACGCAGTAATTCGAGCGTAGCGTTGCCAATGCCACGTACGGGAGTATTGATGACACGCTCAAATGCAGCATCGTCATCGCGATTGGCGACCAGACGTAAATAGGCCAAGGCATTGCGGATTTCAAGACGCTCATAAAACCGAAATCCACCGTAGATCCGGTAAGGCATGTTGATGCGCAACAAGGCTTCTTCAAGTTCGCGTGACTGGGCATTGGAGCGATACAGAATTGCTGCTTCGTCGCGGCGGTGCCCTTTACCGACCCATTGTTCCAACTGCTCACAAATAAATCTGGCTTCATCCTGCTCGTTGTACGCTGCATAGACAGAAATCTGTTCTCCTTCCTTGTCTTCAGTCCAGAGCTCTTTTCCAAGCCTACCGGTATTGTTTGCAATCAGATGGTTTGCAGCTTTCAGAATAGTTCCGGTGGAGCGATAGTTTTGCTCCAGCTTGATCATGCTTGCAGGAGCGAAATCGCGGGTAAAATTCTGGATGTTTTCTATGCGGGCACCACGCCAGCCGTAGATGGACTGATCGTCATCACCAACAACTGTCAGCTTGCCCATCTCACCAGCCAGTACGCGCAGCCAGGCATACTGAATCGCATTGGTATCCTGGAACTCATCGACCAGAATCTGGCCGAAACGATGCTGGTAATAAGACAGGAGGGCAGGCTGTTTCAGCCAAAGTTCATGAGCGCGCAATAACAGCTCGCCAAAATCCACCATGCCGCCACGTGCGCAGGCCTGTTCGTAGGCTTGGTAGACCTGCATCATTACTTTGCGGAATTCGTCGCCGTAGTGCTCGAGGTTGGCCGCTCTTAGGCCTTCGTCCTTTTGTTCATTGATAAACCACTGGCACTGCCGCGCCGGCCACTTGCCTTCATCCAGGCCAAGGTTTTGATTAATGCGTTTTATCAGGCGCAACTGATCATCGGAATCGAGGATCTGGAACTTCTCAGGCAGGCCTGCTTCCTGCCAGTGTGTGCGCAGCAGGCGGTGAGCCAAGCCATGAAAAGTCCCCACCCACATGCCGCCAATAGGCCGTTGCAGCAACTGTTCGATGCGAATTCGCATCTCGTTGGCGGCTTTATTGGTGAAGGTCACTGCCAGGATTCCGCCCGGTGAGACACCTTCCATCTCAATCAACCAGGCAATGCGATGTACCAGGACACGGGTTTTACCGCTGCCAGCACCGGCAAGCACCAGGAGGTTACCTGTTTCGGCTGTAACAGCGTGGCGCTGGGCATCATTAAGGGAATTTAAAATATGTGAGATATCCATAGTTGGCATTTTAGGCCCTGGCGCGGGGATTCTCAGTTCTTTTTTTGCTTTTCGAAGATAAAGAAATCGATAAATTCAATTACTCGCAAGGCAAGTATAGATAGAACTTGTTACCCCTTTTTACCTCGCTGGAATTAATTCCACCCAAGTAGGCAAAATTAATAATTCTTGTTACCATCGTGGCGAACCTTTCGGATTCAGGATCAACGTCCGGGGCTTTGGAAGGTACAGTACCAATTAAAGATTGGATTTTCGCCACAGAAAGTGGCATTTGTTACACAAGAGAGAAATATGGCAGAGCAAGTAGAAGGCACCGTTAAGTGGTTTAATGACGAGAAAGGATTCGGTTTTATTGAACAAGCTGGCGGCAAGGACGTTTTTGTTCACTACAGCGCAATTGTTGCGGATGGTCGCCGCACCCTGCGTGAGGGTCAGAAAGTCAAAATGACTGTTACCCAAAGTGCAAAAGGGCCCCAAGCCGAAAATGTGACACCAATCGGCTAATCCGATCGTTCACTCTATCTAGCCTTTGTCCTGTAGCCTTCTTTATTGAAGCTACAGGATGAAATGATTTTTCTGGTTTAATACTGGCAGTTTCGCTATTTGTCCGCGTTTTACGCATTTGGCTCAAGCGGTAACTTTCCGCCAGTAGATTAACCCTGTATGTTTCTATTTGTTCCGAAAATACGTCAGACCTTACTTCCTCTCTGCAATTGCCTCATGCTGGTCTCTGTACTACCCTCAATCCGTATGCCATTTGGGCAATCAGGGGCAAAACTCTGGACAATATAAATCTGCTGCGCAAAGTCCAGCTACATCTGGATGAACTGCGTAAATCCGAACGCAAAGTGGCCAATTACATTCTTCTGGATCCTGCCAGCATGCTGCAAATGCGGATTTCTGATCTGGCTCAGGCTTCTGACGTAAGTGAACCCACCGTAATCCGCTTTTGCCGTGCGCTCGGCTTTGATGGGTTTCAATCTTTTAAGCTTCAACTAGCCCAATATCTGGGAAGCAGCGGCAACTATGTCCAATTTTCGGTCAGTGATAGCGACTCGGTAGCGGATGTAAATCGAAAGGTCTTTGATGCAACGATAGGATCCTTGCTGAATGTGCGTGATGAAATGGATCCTGTAGCGCTCGAGAAAGCGATTGCCGCACTAAGCAAGGCAAGGCGCGTAGAGTTTTATGGCTTTGGCGCGTCAGGCTCTGTCGCGATTGATGCGCAGCACAAATTTTTCCGTTTGCAGGTTTCTGCTGCGGCCTATACCGATCCGCATATTCAGCATATGTCTGCTATTTCATTGAAGGAAAAAGATGTCGTGGTGGCCATTTCACAATCGGGACGAACCAAGGCATTGATTCAGAGCGTCAACCTGGCGCGGGAAGCTGGAGCGACCGTCATTGGTCTCGTGCCACGCGGCACTCCGCTTGCAGCTTTATGTGATTTGCCAATTCATATCAATGTCGAAGAAGTTGAACACGTATTCACACCCGTTTCTTCGCGCATTGCCCACCTTGTAGTTATCGACGTGCTGGCCATGGGCGTTGCTCGCAGCAGCAGCGAGCATTTGCAGGATCATTTAAAACGGTTGAACAGAAGTCTCAGAACTCTGAGAGCTAACAGCAAAAAACCCGTTTGATGCTGCGTTCAATATAAGGAAATGCCTTACCTTTGCTTGTTGTTTAACCTGCTTATTCTACAGT
>CAIYIP010000463.1 GCA_903926285.1 uncultured Gammaproteobacteria bacterium | reverse complement strand
GCAGTTTACTTCTTTAACTATTCCACCTGGCTAGGAAGGGATGGCATTTACCTCGAAGACGTCTATGTTTCCCCTGCGTATCGCGAAAGAGGTGCCGGTAAAGCATTATTGCGCCATATTGCCAAGATCGCGGTAGAAGAAAACTGCGGGCGTTTCGAATGGAGTGTGCTCGACTGGAATACCCCGGCGATCAAATTTTATGAGGCGCTTGGAGCGAAACCCCAATCAGAATGGACTATCTATAGATTGACCGGGACCGCACTGAAAGCACTGGCCGAAAACTAAACTTCCTTGTCCAGCGCTCGTATCCCTTTGATGTTACTTGCAGTGGCTTAGCCTTCTGGATACCAGAATTGCAAATGACAGCTTTCGCAGGCTTCATCAAGACTGCCACCGACTTCGCTAAGTCCTTCTGTATCTTTGGCATCAATCATTTTTAATGCTGATTCCGCGACTTCATGCAGGACATAGACGTGGGCAGTCCATTCCTGCCACTTTTGCTTCCGCAGGCTGGTAATCTGTTGTGGGCCAAGCTCCCCCGGAGGAGGTTCAACTGGTTCAGCATTGCTGACCGGGAGATTTTCATTTAGCAGTTTGTCTGTGGCGGCCGCGAGATTGACGGCGCTAGTTCTGATGCGTTGCCAGTCTTCCTCGGTTTCGGGAGCAGTGAGCACAATACCAGCGGCTGTAACGTCAACCGCTACCGCGGTCCAGAGTACATCAGCGGAAGGCATGACGATGGTTGCCATTACTTCAGACAGGCTGGCATCACTCGCAATAAGCTCTGCTTCTGATTCAGCTCCACCAGCGAGGGAGATAAAACCAATAACTGCAGCTACGGCAAGAACCGGTTGTATGATAATTCGTAAGCAATGGGATAAATTCGTCGAGCCTGCACGTTTCATGGCATTAATCTCCCGGTGAAAATTATTAGCATATAGAAACAGACCTCGAAGGTTTTGACCTGAAACAAGAATGGGTGACGGAAATACATGCCATGCGTTTCGGATAGCGACAGGCGCTAGCCTCCGGGGAGCTGTAGTGTGGATTCTTAAGGGCCTATTAACAGGATGACGCTGCAAAGGCCTCACATACCCCGGATCACAATGAAGTATGCAAGCCACATTCCCGGTTTTCGAGCGCCTTGGTGGGGTCGTAATAGCTGTCTTCGTTGGGCAGCTGGTAAGACTCCAGATAATCTCGCATTTGGGTTTCAGTCCAGTGAAAGAAAGGAGCGACCTTGAGCGTACCCTTGTCATCTTTGGTGAAAATATTAAGGGATTGCCGGAATTCGGTTTGTTCCTTTCTTAAAGCCGTAAGCCAGACTTGCGGTTTGTGTTGTGCCATCGCGCGCCGAAAGGGTTCAAGCTTGAATGCTTCCGTGAAATCCTTGTGAGAGGCTTCGGTGTAAAGGGGAATTCCTCCCAGAGCTGCTTCCTGGCGTGCAGCAGAGATTTTCGGAGTAAAGACATCAACGTTGAGTTGCAAAGACTGGATAATTCTTTCCGCACAACGATAGGTAGTCTTGGTGTTGTAACCCGAATCAACCCACAAAACCTGAATATCGGGCTTGGCCTGACTTGCCATGTGCAGAATTACAGCTTCCAGCGGACCGAAATGGGTGGTCACCACAGCATTGAGCGGCAGGGCGAGTGCATAGGCAATGATAGCCTGCGGACTTTGACTGGCGAATTCCTGATTGAGTACGTCGAGATTCATGCTTGCCTCCGATAGTTGCAGTGTTGCAAGTTTACCGTACTTTCGGTTTACGGGCTGGCGGGATCCGTTCTCCCCGGAAGGCCCTTAAACCCGTGACTATGAACTTAGCGTCACAGGTTTCATGTCGGCAGCTGTCGTGATAAAAAGCTATTAACAAAATAAGGATCCAGTATTATGAAATTTTCCGACCTGGCCAGAGAAATCAGGCAATTGGGACGCGAAATAAATCCGCGCACACTTGAAGCCACGCGAAAACTCACTACACCCCTGCACGATATTGAGTTGCCTCTGGATGTGGATGTCGTGCGTGAGGTTCAGTATGGCGATCATGCACGGCAGCGCCTGGACATTTTCACCTCGTCGCAGAACCGGAATCACAACAAACCCGTATTGATTTTTGTGCACGGAGGCGGTTTTATTGCAGGAGACAAGCATACAGAGGGTTCACCCTTCTATGACAATGTTGCCATCTGGGCTGTGCGCAATGGCTTCAATGCCGTCAATATGACTTACCGACTGGCGCCTGATTTCCAATGGCCTTCCGGCATTGAGGATATTCGTGCAGCAATCGAACTCATCAAACACAAAGGTTATGAATTTGGCATTGGTGCCACAAAATTGTTTCTGATGGGACAGTCAGCAGGTGCTTCACATGCGGCTTCTTATGTGGCCCATCCTGAGTTTTATGCGCCGCACACCCATGAGTTGAAGGGACTTATCCTTTTGTCAGGGATATATGACTTTACAAGTATGGAGGTCAGCTTGTTTGAACGCTCTTACTTTGGTGACGATGCTGCATTGTATGCTGCACGTTCATCCCTCGCTGGTTTGGTAGCCAGCAACGTCCCGATGCTGCTAACGCTGGCAGAAAATGATCCGCCCAGATTTGAAAAGCAAACGTTGGAACTCATGAGTGCCTTGCAGGAAAAAAATAAGCAATTGCCTCGTTTTGTTCACATGATTGGTCATAACCATCTTTCACCTGTTCTGTATCTTGGCCTTGAAGATGACTTATTGGCGCCACAGCTGCGCAGTTTTATTCATGAAAAAGGGGATGATAAATTCCAGGAATTAATAAGGTATAAATAAAACCTGATGCTCGTAGTCAATCGCAACATCTCCATACCTGATACTGAAGTCGAATTGCATGCAATCCGTGCACAAGGTGCTGGTGGACAAAATGTCAACAAGGTATCGAGTGCAATTCACCTGCGCTTCGATATAGCAGCATCATCGCTGCCCAACCCGGTCAAGGAGAGACTGCTCACACGCGGTGACCAGCGTATTACCAAAGAAGGTATTTTTATCATCAAGGCGCAAACCCAGCGCACTCAGGAAAAGAATC
>CAIYIP010000462.1 GCA_903926285.1 uncultured Gammaproteobacteria bacterium | reverse complement strand
GTCGGCAACTATGGTGTAGGCATTGCCAGTTGCACTATTCGCCAGAATCGTCATCGCATAGAACCCTTCGCCACTGGTGCTAGCTGCAGCAACTGTACTGGCTCCGGCGTTTGCACCGCAGGTGTTGGCGTTACCCAGCGTTTGTGCATAAAAAGCGCAGTTAGCGCGAAATTTTTCTTGCGCAGCCTGAATAGAAAGCGCAGCAGAAATACCGTCCGAGCGCCGCGATTTTCGCACGCTTTCCTGATAGCCAGGATAAGCAATCATCGTAAGAATCGCCATGATGGCAAGCACGATCATCAGCTCTATCAGGGTAAAGCCTGCGTTAAGCGAAACTTTTTTCACCCTGATCGAGCCAACTGTTGTTCCCCATTTCTGCATTGTCTTTTCCGTCAATGTTGCAATTTTGTACAGCGGCAATTGTCGTCCTGTTATGGACATCCATTTCCGTCTCTATCGCGTCCGATTCTCAGGTTTTGAGTGTAGTTACCGGAGCTCTTGTTGGTCTGAACGTAGGTCCTGGTGGTTACTATAGGCACGGGGCATATAGCACCTCCCGCAGAGACAAAGGTCAAATTGCCGCTCCAGGTGCCGCTAAATTGCGTGGTTGTACACGTGTAGGATAAACCGCCTGTCCCCAGCACACAGGTGCCGTTTATGCCGGCGCTGGCACCCGTGCCAGTCAAGGTAGCGCTATTAAGTTTCTTGTTGGCGCTCGATCCAATGCCCAGCACGGTTACTGTGCCAGTCCACACAGCTGCTGCGCCTACACCACAACCGGTGAAGTCGTTGCCGGAAGAGTCATCTGCCGTAACACCGGTGGAGTACGTGCGCTGGCTTGGCGTGCAAGACATGCTGGCGCTGTCATAGGTTAGTTGTATGGATCCAGTCCAGCCAATGGGTGCCGCTTGTGTACCCCAGTCGTATACGCTACAACTGTAGCTGGCCTGGTAATACGTTCCATTGTGGGCCCATGCTAAAGGCGCAGCGGCATCTGCCGGATTTGTACACGTTATACCGTCAGATGTTTTAACAAGTATCCCGGCTGCGAGGGCGTCGTTAGGATCAGTATCTGTGGCCGTGAGCCGCACAACTCCTGAGATCTGATGTTTGGTTGACGGAGGGTTTGTGGGATCGAAAGGACACACGGTGTCGTAGCCATATGTGCTTGTGTCGAAATTGTCCAGGTAACCATTATTCAGGCAGAAGAAATCCCGGGGCTGGCCTGCGAACAGGGTTCCAGCAGGCGAACCGCTGCCGGCGCCTTTCATAGCATGATTTTTGCAGTCAGCATCAACGTCGTTGATTTTGGCAAGCACGAAATCATGACCTGCAAGCTGGGCGCCGTCCTCTATCCCGTGGCTATACAATCTGTCCAGGCCGTTTATCTGCACCCGGGTATCGTTTGGACCTATTTTATAAAGCAGGCCACGGTAGGCTCTGCGTATGGCTACTCTTGGGGATTGCGATGCATCTGTTGTTATGGGATCGCCCGTGCAACCGCGAACGCCGTTACTGGGGTTGTTGCCACCGCCATTAAAAACAAGGCCAATATTGCCGTGCCAGCCGCCACCAACGTAGCAGGTGTAGCTAAAATAACGATAGTCACCGGTGGATGTAATCGAATTCATGGCTGTACTTGGCCCGACCTTTTCTACATGATCGTCCCTGACGTAATAACGTGCGCAGTAGGCGGCATCTGACGCGACCAGGAACATGGCGGAAGGCGCAGGGAACTGGCCACTTCCGTATTCGGTGTTGATGTAGACCTTGCCCTGAATTTTGGCGAATGCTGTACATGGATCGTTTATGCAGGCATTGGCCAGTGTAAGCACAATGTTTCCGCAGGTATCTTCATCTTCTGGATCCTCACAATCTACTAACTTCAGGTCGTCGCCATCCTCATATAAAGCTGTTCCGTCATCGTTGATGCTGTCCGGTGTCGCGCCATCAGGCAACTCTCCCTCGCCCAAGTACGCGCGGCCAGTAGGGGCAAATATTGTGCTTGCCGCCGCAACCAGTGCAGTATCCCCTACAGTTCGCGGCGAAACATAGGAGATACGGGTATTGAGCGCGACAGTCTGGGCATCGCCCTCCGAATTAGTCCATCCAACACTCACTTGAACTTGCTTGTCTTCGCCGCTGTCAGCGATGGTTTCGGTGCGCGTAAAAGCCGCATTTATGCCACTAACCGCAGTACTGTTGCCATTCGAGAT
>CAIYIP010000461.1 GCA_903926285.1 uncultured Gammaproteobacteria bacterium | reverse complement strand
GGGTCCAATCCGGCTTTTTCAAACTTGCACGAATTCACCAGAACATAGAGGGAACAACATGCGCACACAATTATTCACCAGCACGGCACTGGCTGCGGCGATCATTGCCTGCTCCAGCCCTGCTTGGGCTCACCACGGCTTTGGCCTGTTCCAGCTGGATATCAAAAAAGAGTGGACCGGCACGCTCACCAAGATGAACCTGATCAACCCGCACTCCTACATGGAGCTCGATGTGACTGATGCGGATGGTACGGTACACCACATGCGCTGCGAAATGCGCGCTGCGACCCTGATCAAGCGCTCTGGCTGGTCCACCGATATGTTCAAGATTGGCTCCACAATACACGTCGAAGGCAATCCACATCGCGACGATCCAGATGCTTGCTACATCGAGAATTTCTCGATCGATGGCGGCCCCCAGATGAACCGCAACGATCAGATTTCCCGCGCTCCTGTTGACACATCAAATCGTCCACAACGCCTCGAAGACGGCCAGCTCAACATAAGCGGCGACTGGGCTGTAGAACAATTGGTACTGACCGTACCACCCAGTGGTGGCAACGGCTCCATGATACCCAAAAGCAAGGTCGCGGATTTCGCGAGTGGCAAACTGGCCATTGAGCAAATTCAAGCCAACCAGCCGCCCAGAGCGACTGTTGTCTATACCCCGGTGGGCCAGGCAGCCGCCAAAGCCTTTAACAACCGCTCGCCTGAAGACAATCCCTGGTTTAACTGCAAGCCGACCAGCTTCATCCGCGACTGGAGCGCTGACTGGCCAATCAACCAGTTCACGCAGACCACTACCCCCGAAGGTGAAAAAGTCATCGACATCACCTACGGCCTCTACAACTTCAAGCGCCAGATCCACGTCGGTATGCTTGAGCATCCAGCCGATCTGGAACCAGGTTATGCAGGTCACTCCATCGGTAACTGGGAAGGCGATACACTGGTAGTGGATACCATCGGGTTTGCCGCAGGTGTTCTGTCAGCACCTACCCGCAGCAGTGCGCAAATGCATATCGTGGAGCGTTTTTCTCTCGACACAACAACGATGGCACTGAAGCGTGAATATTCAGTGACCGATCCAATTTATCTGGCAGCACCTTATGCCAGCTACGATGTTATGTATCTCTCGGATGTGCCCTTCGAAGCACAGACGTGCAAGGAAATGACACCGGAATTTGCGCAGCCGGAATAAGCGCTCCAAGGGCAGCCGACATACCTTACAGTCCGTCGGCTGGCGGTTTTGCAGCATAGGCTTTACAGTTCAGAGGGGCAGAGTAAGTTGATTATTAAATCAAACTACTCTGCCCCTTTTCTTTGTACCAAAGTCGCTGCCTCCACTTCTCTGTCGCAACGTGCCGTGCGAAGAACTGCGAAGAACGAACACTAACGAATGGAAATAACGAATGGGACACTCGCTGCCTGCTTGTTCCAAAGCACACCCAAGAACGCCATGTTGTTATTCCAGTTGTTACGTCCGGTACCACTGTTGCCCACTGCAACAAGATCAGCAAGGCTTCAGACTGCATTAAGCCAAAACGTGGAAAAATGGGCACAAGGATTCAAAGCCTGTGTATTGCAGACTAAATCAACAAAATTGTGTGGAAACACTCATGAACCATTACTCAAGACTGACCGTCACCCTGCTTGCCACCGTGCTTGTCACGGGCTGTGCCTCGCAGGCCACATTGCGTATCCTTTCCGAGCCGCAGGGCGCCTACATTACCGATAACTCGGGTCGTCTGTTGGGCACTGCACCCGTAGATGTCAGTTATATGCTCGACGGGAACTCCACAACCTGCATTGAAACGGATGGTTTCTCGGCACACTGGGTCAGCGGAGTGGAGGAAGACATCAGGCCGCTGGTGTTGTGCGAAGCTGGCTATACCAGCACACTCATCTACAGGGATTATTCGCAGCCCGGTCTCGCGGAAGACAGGGAATTTGCGCTGCAGATCCAGATGCTGGAACTGCAGCAGGCCGAAACGCGCGCCGCACAGGATGCTGCAGCGGCCGCATGGGCCTCGACTGCAGCGGCACGCGATGCGGCCTACGCTGCGCGCTGGTATGCGCGCCCGGGCTATCGGAACAACGCCGAATTTGAGCGTAATTATCGTTACAACAATCGTGAGCGCTACGAGCG
>CAIYIP010000460.1 GCA_903926285.1 uncultured Gammaproteobacteria bacterium | reverse complement strand
CCGGCTGCTGGTCGATTCTGATGGCGTGATAGCAGTAGATACAGGGCTCGCACATCTTGCTGCGGCCCTGTCAGTACCCGTAATCTCGCTGCATGGTGCTTCCGATCCTGAGCTGACAGGCACCTACGGCAGACGCCAGTTGCACCTGCGGTCACCCGTACCTTGCGCGCCTTGTCTCAGCAAGAACTGTACCTGGCAGGGCGCACCTAGAACAGATGAAGTGGATGGACAACAGTTTGTAGTAAGCCCGGCATGCCATCGCGACAATCCGCCGGAACTCGTTTGGGAGAGGTACAAGTATCTGCGAGCGGGAGGGCATGGTACTTTGGACGGTTTGTTCTACCCGCAATAATAAAAAACTTTTGCGTGCAGATTTGAGTGGGGGAAAGATGCGACTGGCATTTGTGCTGAACAACTGGTTTCCCTACGGGGGATTGCAGCGGGATCTTGTCAAAGTCGTGAATGCCTGTAAGGACCGTGCAGACATCACTATTTATTGCATGACATGGGAAGGCGAGGCGCTGCCCAATGCGGAAACTGTGCTCGTGCCAGTGCGCAGCCTGTCGCGCACCACGCAGCGCCAGCAGTTTGCTGATTACATCCTCAGCAATGTGAGTGGCAAGTTCGACAAGGTGCTGGGTTTCAATCGTATGCCGGGCCTTGATTACTACTTTGCCGCCGATACCTGCTTTGCCGAGAAATCCTACAGTGAACGCGGCTGGTGGTACCGGCAAACTCCGCGCGCCAAACAATATCTGGCGTTTGAAGCGGCGGTCTTCGGTCCCGATTCCCAAACCAAGATTCTGCTGTTGAGTCCTTCCCAGCGCGAAGAATATACCCGGCACTACCACACCCCTGCGCATCGGCTACAAGATCTTCCGCCCGGCATAGGTCGCGACCATATGGCAACCCCCGAAGCATCGCAGATACGCGCCGATTTTCGCAAGGAGTTTGGCATTGCGGACGCCGAGCTGCTGGTCTTGCAAGTGGGATCCAGTTTTGCAACGAAGGGAGTATCCCGTGCATTGCGCGCTATTGCTGCGCTGCCTCCCGCGCTAAAAAAGCACACGCAGTTTTTTCTGGTCGGGCATGACAATCCTTCGCCATGGCTGCGTGAAGCCGAGTCGCTGGGCGTAGCAAACTTCCAGGTCTTTGCGGGTCGCAACGATATTCCACGGTGGATGCAAGGCGCCGATTTGCTTCTGCACCCCTCGATACATGAAAGCGCCGGCATGGTTTTGCTGGAGGCGATTGTGGCAGGACTGCCGGTGCTGACTACTGCGAACTGTGGTTATGCGTTTTATGTTGAGCGCGCCGAAGCCGGCATCGTTTGTCCTGAGCCCTTCGAGCAACACAATCTCAACGCAGAGCTCGTAAAAATGCTGGAGAGTGATCGCAGCACGTGGAAGCGCAATGGCATTCGTTATGGCCAGGAGCACAATCTGTATTCGATGCCCGAGGCCGTGGCCCGCATTCTGCTGGATGGGGATCAGCACTAATGGCAGGTGACGAACTGTACCTGCGAGCCGATTTTCAACAGTTATGGCAAGGACAAAATGCCTTTGTGGCAGCTGCGGCGCTCGAGGGCCAAATGTTCCGGGCGCTAGAACAACGCGAGACGCTTGCATTTAGCGTAGGGGAGAAACGTTTCTTCATCAAACGGCATCACGGTGTCACCTGGAAAGAAATCTCCAAAAACCTTGTGCAATTGCGCTGTCCCGTCGTTAGTGCGAATAATGAATTTCGCGCAATAAAAAAACTGCAGGAACTCGGCATCAAGACGCCCACCATTGCCGCGTACGGCAGAAGGGGGCTGCTGCCTGCAAATATCGAATCATTTCTGGTTACCGAAGATGTTGGTCCTCATCAAAGTCTCGAAGATTATTGCCGCCACTGGCGTACACAGCCGCCCGCCTTTTGCCACAAACGCGACCTGATCTTGCAGATAGCAGACATCGCCAGAGCTATGCACAGCGCAGGTATTTGCCATCGCGATTTTTATATCTGCCATCTATTGTTTACTGGCCCGGCGGAGCCGCTGACTGTGATTGATCTGCATCGCGCACTGGTCAAGTCCAGACTTGCCGAGCGGTGGGTGATCAAGGATATTGCCGGGCTGTATTTTTCAGCGATGGATGCGGGGCTGACACGTCGTGACTTGTTTCGATTCATGCG
This sequence comes from uncultured Gammaproteobacteria bacterium, assembly GCA_903926285.1. Taxonomy (GTDB): domain Bacteria; phylum Pseudomonadota; class Gammaproteobacteria; order Pseudomonadales; family Pseudohongiellaceae; genus CAILUG01. The sequence continues at coordinate 837 of CAIYIP010000460.1, read as the reverse complement.
GCGCTATCGCGGAGGTTCGTTGCGCGAGACGCGCACAAGTGACAAAAAGTTCTGGCTGGCGGTGGAGGCGCGCGCGCTGCGGTTGTATCAAAAAAATTAGCGTTGGAGATATATACGTACTTCGTCACCACGCTTGTTGGCAAAACTCTGCAGCAGTTGTAGTTGCTGGTTGGTTTCGAGCAAAGTTTTGCTTTCGGTGTCGTCGTGTTTGAGGTCGAGCATCAGATAGTCGGTGCTGTGGCTTTGCTGTAACGTCTCTTCAGCATCGGGTAAAATCTTATCGTAGTCCGCGATACGTTTGCTGGCATAGGCCAGGGCGTAACTATTGGTATGCAAGCCTGCACCCGTCGGCAACTCAGCGGCAGCCCATACACTGGCGTCTTCGATATATTGCTTCGAGTAACCAAACGTAATCAGGCTGTCGATCAGCAGGTAGCCGCACAGGCTGCCGAAAATGAGGGTGAATTTTTTGCGCATGTTTTTGGCAAGGGCATGTTCATAAATATGGTTGAGCGCGGCTGGTATCAGTGTCAGCAGCAGAAGACATAGCAGGGTTGCGTAACGCTGGGTCAGAAAATGCATGGTCAGGATAAAACACAACAAGGCCAGAAGGCAGGCAATGACGTATGCCCCGAGTACCCACCGCAGGTTTGGCGGGATGACAACATAGCTGCGTACATATGAATAAATCAGCAGTACCGAGAACGGAATGCCGAGTGCATTAATAAGGTTTGCCAGTACCGCATAACTGTACGCAAACGTGAGTATTACGAGTCCATGCCCGGCATTGCTGCTGCCCGGAAAATTCTCTGCAGTGAATAATGTTTGATTGAGATT
>CAIYIP010000459.1 GCA_903926285.1 uncultured Gammaproteobacteria bacterium | reverse complement strand
TCCTGCATCTGCTCCACGGTAACCGGAAAACCCCACGACGAAATAGTCGCCACTGCTTGCGCTGCATCTGCGCCAACGATGCCCGCAGGGCTGTTGATGGCGAAATAAATACCCGGCTCAAGAATGGTTGCAGCAATCATTGCCATGATCGCGACAAAAGACTCCACTGCCATTGCACCATAACCAATAAAACGTGCATCACGTTCGTTGGCGATGAGTTTCGGCGTCGTGCCCGAAGCAATCAACGCATGAAAACCGGAGATTGCACCACATGCGATTGTGATAAACACAAACGGAAACAGCTTGCCGCCAAATACTGGGCCAGTGCCGTCGATGAACGAAGTCATCGCAGGCATCTGGATTTCAGGACGCAAAATAATGATCGCAACCGCAAGACCAGCAATGGTGCCGATCTTCATGAACGTAGAAAGATAGTCGCGCGGTGCGAGCAACAACCATACCGGTAACACCGCTGCGGCGAAACCGTACGCAATGATCATGAGTGCGAGCGCAGGGCCATCGAAGTCGAACCAGCTGCGAATGGAACTGTCGTCAATCCAGCCCCCGCCAAACACCGCGAGCATCAACAGCGATACGCCAATCGCAGTACCCTCCAGTACGCGGCCTGGCCGCACGTTGCGCATGTAGATGCCAATCAACATCGCAATTGGAATAGTAGCCGCCACCGTACTCGTCGCCCACGGACTGTTACGCATCGCATTCACCACGACAAGGCCAAGCACGGCGATCAGAATGATCATAATCACGAGCACACCAATCAACGCAACTGCGCCACCAAGCGGCCCGAGCTCATCACGCGCCATCTGCCCCAGCGAACGACCATTACGACGAATCGAACAAAACAGAATCACAAAGTCCTGTACACAACCGCCAAGCACCGCGCCAATCAGAATCCACAAAGTACCCGGCAGAAAACCGAACTGCGCTGCGAGCGTTGGACCAATCAGTGGCCCCGGCCCGGCAATCGCCGCGAAATGATGCCCAAACACAATCCAGCGATTAGTCGGCACATGATCACGACCATCGGCCAGGCGCTCGGCCGGAGTTGCACGGGTCTCATCCAGCATCAACACACGCGCGGCAATAAAAGCACTGTAAAAACGGTAACCCAGCGCATACACACAGATCGCAGCCACAATTAGCCACATACTGTTGACTGACTCACCGCGGTTCAGGGCAAAGCCGCTGAACGCGAAAGCACCGATGATTGCAACAAGCAGCCATCCTGCCTTTGCGGCCAGACTCATATTGGGTTTGTGTTGTGCTGCAGTGGTCATGTGTTCCCTCGGAATTATTATTCTTGGTACAGCCTGCTGGCGGGCGGCCTAGGTAATGAATGTTAACCGAAGGGTATGCGATTAAGAAGCTAGTGCAGGGTCAATGACTGTGGGTTATGTAATCAAAAATACGAATAACACAGTTAGTACGGCTAGAATCGTGCAATACCCGGCAGAATCACGGAGCAGGAGCGTCCTCACAGGAGCAGCGCAAACTGCGCAAGCGTACTCGGGTGAGATCGACACTTTCACCAATCTCATATTCCTTTACAAAACTGATCGGCTCATCGTCATTACGCTGCCAGGTTTCGCTAAACTCAAGCGTTGACTGCTTGTTGTTCTCATCACGAATGCCAATCACAAAAGTGTATTCCCCATGGGATGCAGGGCATGAGCTCTTCTCCACGATGCCTTGCACACGCGCGATTGTGTTGCGCTGGTCGTAGGTAATATTGATCTCAGAATCGCAACCCTTCGATATGGAAATTATCTGCGGACCTACCGAGGCTGCGGGCTCCCGAGGAACTATTGTTGTTGTAATTCCTTCAGCGGCGAAACCGGGTTGTGGTGTTTCGCGGGTGAACTCGGTCTGCGCTGCAACTGTCGACACCATGCCGACAGCCATCAACTGCACTATCCAGAAAGTAATAGTGGCGCTCCGATATCCGGGCAAACGTACAAGATGGTATTGGTTGCAAGTCATTTTCCCCCCAGGTTTTTTGCAGACATCTATAAAATACACCAGATTCTAAGTGACTGGCGTCCCTTTGCTGAAGCGCCCTGACCAGCCCCATTGGTAACAGTAGCGTAATACCAAACTCTTATCGATAAGGTAAAGACCAATGACAGCCGTTACGGTATCTCCTGATCGTGCTGGTGATAAAAATTCCGATCAAAAAAGTCTAAGTCACTACTGTCCCCTTTGATTCAACCCGCCTTTCCACAAATCCTCATAAGCAAATCACTATCCAATCTTAGGTTAGCAATTAATCGTTATAAGCATCGCAATTTTTCTTGGTTCTGATGGATAAGGCGCATAGGCAGAATGGCGCCACTTTCAATATCCACCTGTCATCACCAAGGATTTAACATGAAACACACATATCGACTGGCTGCGCTCGCATTTGCTTCCGGCTTTGCATTGAATGCTTTTGCGCAGACTGGTGCAACTGCCAACAACGATACTCCAATCCTGCTTGCCGCCAACAGCGTGAGCATCGAAGAGATCCGCGTGACCTCGCGGCGCCGCGAAGAACTTGCGCAGGAAGTACCGATTGCTGTGACAGTAGTCGACGGCGCGCTGGTGGCCGATACCGGGGGCTTCAACGTCAACCGTATCAAGGAGCTGATTCCTTCCATACAGTTGTATTCGTCCAACCCGCGCAACACTGCAATCAGCATTCGTGGTCAGGGAACCACGTTCGGCTTGACCAATGATGGTATCGATCCGGGTGTTGGATATTACGTGGACGGCGTGTACTTCGCGCGTCCCGCCATCACCACGCTCGACTTTATCGATGTCGACCGCATTGAAGTATTGCGCGGCCCACAGGGCACTCTGTACGGCAAGAACACCACTGCAGGTGCCTTCAACGTGACCACCAGCAAACCCTATTTTGAACCCGATGCGCGCTTCGAGCTGAGCACCTGCAACTACGATTACGCGCAACTTAAAGGCACAGTGACCGGACCGTTGTCTGAAACCGTTGCAGGCCGTATCTCTTTTGCAACGACTGACCGCGACGGCACACTCACCAATATCAGGACCGGCGAAGACGTCAACACACTCGAAAACTGGTCCGTGCGCAGCCAGTTGCTGTGGAGCGTGAGCGATTCGACCGAAGTACGCCTGATCGCCGAACTGTCGCGCCAGGATCCAGTGGGTTATTCACAAGTATTCGCAGGCTCAGTTCCAAACCGCCGCTCTGCTTACCGCCAGTTCGAAAGCATCATTGCTGCGCTTGGCTACAACCCGCCGCGTGATCCCTTTGCTCGCGAGATCGACCAGAACACTGATTGGCGCTCCGGCAACGACATCGGCGGCCTTTCGCTGACCATCGATACAGCTTTTCTTAGTGGTAAGTTGACCTCGACTTCAGCCTGGTACTCCTGGGACTGGAGGCCGTCCAACGACCGCGACTTCCTCGGCCTGAACGCACTGCAATTGTCGCAGGCGCCTTCTGATCACGAACAACTGTCGCAGGAATTCCGCTGGGCGGGCGCCATCAACGAGCGCGTCAATGGCGTACTCGGTGTATTCGCAATCAAGCAGGAACTGAACTCTGACCCCGTGCATCGCGAAGAAACCGGTCCTGACCAGTGGCGCTTTCTTGCCACGAATGCCGCAAGCGAAGCCCAGTGGCGCACACCTGGTTTGCTCGAAGGTTACGGCACCGACAGCAGCCCCGGCCTTGAAACTTTTAGCGCAGCAGTGTTCGGCCAGTTGGACTGGACCCTCACTGATCGTTTGAATCTGTTGACCGGTCTGCGTTACAACCAGGATGAGAAAGACGTGGACTTCGTACGCAAGGCCAGCGGCGGCGCGACTATCACCGATCCAGCTTTACTGGCATTAAGAAGATCGGTCTATAGCGACCAGGCCTTTAGAGCGAGTATCGATGACGACAACGTAACCGGCACAGTAACGCTGAACTACGCACTGCTCGACACCGTAAACGTGTACGGCACCTACAGCACCGGTTTCAAACCCGTGGGCCTGAACCTCGGCGGCTTGCCGACTGACGCTGGGCGTGTGATGACCGAACTGGCCGTGATCAAACCCGAGGCCGTCAAACATTACGAGCTTGGGGTAAAAACTTCGCCACTGCCGAACGCATGGTTGAACTTCGTCGCCTATCAGACAGACATCGAAGACTATCAGGCACAAGTGCAAACAGCCGACCTCGCCGTAAACCGCGGTTATCTGGCCAACGCTGAAGAAGTGCACGTGCGAGGTTTCGAAGTTGATGGCAGGGTTCTGCTGGGCAACTTCTCTCTGCAGGGTGCCT
>CAIYIP010000458.1 GCA_903926285.1 uncultured Gammaproteobacteria bacterium | reverse complement strand
TATACTATTGCACAGCTCGCAGAACTTGGCGGCATGGAAGGTGCGGAAGTGGTCATGTGGTTGATGATGCGTGGCGCACTGTCCGAAAAAGTGGAAATGGTGCATCAGACTTATTACCTGCCATCCATGTGTCCTATTGCGAGCCTCATCTTCGAAGAACGTTCAACAGAAAAATCAGCCGAAAGCACTGCTGACTACCTCAAGCGTATAAATCACGAAATGGACGGCGTCGAAACACTGGACGGCACCTATCCCTTCACCATCGCGCGTGCGGTCAAGGCCTTCCGCCTCAACGATTTCATTCACAACCTGATCGTACCCGGACCACGTAAGGAATTTCTGGACAACCAGGAAGAGGCTTTCAGGAAAGCAGACCTGACTGCAGAAGAACAGGATCTGGTGCGTCGTCGTGACTGGCGCGCCATGATCCACTACGGCGTCAGCTTCTTCATGCTGGAAAAACTCGGCGCAGTCGTGGGCAGCTCCAACCTGCATATCTATTCCGCAATGAAAGGCATGACGCTGGAAGATTTCCAGAAAACCCGTAATGCACAGGTACTCTATTCTGTTGCCGGCAAGGACGAAGGCAAAAAAGACTGGGACAAAGCACAGAGCAAGTAACTTGCACTGCAGGCTGCGGCAGCACCATACCAGTTGCCGCAGCCCAATTCTGGCCGAAGAACATTGCGCACTGGCAAACTTATGGTTAAACCGATCCTGTTGGTACTTGCGGTAATGTCAGGCGCCATTTTCTGCGGGCCTTCGCTCGCCCATCACAGTTATGCCGACTACGAGCGCGACCAGCGTTTTGAGTTCAGCGGGACTGTCACGGAAGTGTACTGGGGCAATCCCCACATACTGTTTGATGTAAGCGACGGTAGTGAGGTGATGCGGATTGAGTGGATCACAACCGCAGGCGCCGACAAAACCAGTGTTGCACAGCAGCAGATCCAGGCTGGCGATCAGTTAATAGTCATCGGCAGTCGCAACCGCAATCCTGAAGTTCACACCATGACCGTGATCAAAGAGCTGTCCATGCCAGCCAAAAACTGGCACTGGATTTCACCGTCTGTACTGAGAGAACGCCAATGACTTTCCTGCTTGCCGGCATATTCCTGTTTATAGGTATTCATTCCACTCGCATTTTTGCCAGCGACTGGCGCAATCGTCTGATCACTCGTGTTGGTCTGCAGAAATGGAAATTACTGTATAGCGTAATTGCGCTGGCAGGACTGGTGTTGCTGATCTACGGTTTTGGCCAGACTCGTGCCAATCCGGTGTTTGTCTGGGAACCACCGCTTTGGTCCAGACACATGGCAGCACTGCTGACGCTACTGTCTTTCATCCTGTTTGCTGCTGCTGAAATTCCTGGCAATCACATCAAGAGCAAACTCGGCCATCCGATGTACCAGGGAATCAAGTTATGGGCCTTTGCGCATCTGATGGCGAATGGCAGATTGGGAGACATACTGTTATTCGGCGTTTTTCTGATGTGGGCCATCATCGGCTACAGTGCTGCGCGTCGCCGTGACCGTCGCGAAGGCCTGACTTACCCTGCGCCATCCGGCCAAAAAACTGTTATCGCGATAGTTGCAGGCATTGCAGCCTGGGTAGTGTTTGCCTTCTGGCTGCATCGACTTTTGATCGGTGTTGCACCGCTTTGATCCTGAGGGCAACCGTTTCAGACAACTGCAAAGATAGCGATATAAAGCTCTGGCTGATACAGAACAGACTGATTACAATCATTGGAACCACAGAGCCCGGAGTGTAGCTCAGACTGGTAGAGCACTGCCTTCGGGAGGCAGGGGTCATGGGTTCAAATCCCTTCACTCCGACCATATTTCTTCCTATATCGTCGTCCACAATCCTTTCTTTTGTTCAGGAGACTGCTATGAAAGTATTTGATGTATTCCGCACCTATTGCGGAATTTTGTGTGCCAGCCTGGTCATTCTTGTCAGCATGCCAGTTTCTGCACATCACGGCACCGCTGTGTCCTACGAGCAAAGCTCATGGGCTACCGTCAAGGGAACGGTTACTACTTTCCGCTGGCGCAATCCGCATTCAGCACTGTTTCTGGATATCACCAATGAAGCGGGTGAGATGGTTAATTTTGCGATCGAATTGCCAAGTCCTATCCTGATGTCACGCTCCAACGGCTGGACCCGCGAGACCTTTAAGCCTGGCGATGTGGTTGAGTTCAGAGTGCATCCCTCACGCACAGGCGCACCTGTTGGGGAATGCCTGTTTGATTGCCTCGTGTATGTGAATGGCGAGTTGCTGCCTTCACGCCTCCCCACTGGCGAAACCAGACAATAACAAAACCGGAGCCTTGCCATGATCAAACTAATCAAGTTAACAATCGTCGCCTTGGGACTGAGTGCTGCATTTGCCAGCGCGCAGACAAGTGAACTCACCGGAGTGTGGTTGCGCGCCTCTGGCTCAAATAGCTACCCGATGTCGCAATGGAGTCCGGAAGCATTACCTTTCCCCGCCGCTGGTCGTGCAGTTTTTGATGCGAATGTGCCTGGCAAGGGCCCGCGCCAGGAAATGCCGGCTACTGGTAATGATCCTCTTGGCCAAGCCAACCCGCCCGGCCTCTATCGCACACTGGTATATGGTCGTCCGATGGAAATGGTGCAACTGCCTGATCGCGTCATCCAGTTATTTGAATGGGGCAAACACTGGCGCACCATCTGGACTGATGGCCGCGAAGTGCCTGACGCCCTCGTCGCCGGTCCTTTCTGGTACGGCTATTCTGTAGGTGTCTGGGAAGGCGATACCTTGGTAGTAAAAACCGTGGGCCTCGATGGCCGCGCCTGGCTCGATGAATG
>CAIYIP010000457.1 GCA_903926285.1 uncultured Gammaproteobacteria bacterium | reverse complement strand
GGAAAGGTATCGTTGCTTGATTGAGACTTGTTTACGTCATCGTTAGGATGTAGGGAAGTAACCCCTTCACCAAGCTTGCCACCACTAATCACATGTGCGCGATTGGCAATCACTTCGTTTACATTCATGTTGCTCTGCGTACCGGAGCCGGTCTGCCAGATCACAAGTGGAAATTGATCATCGAGTTTGCCAGCGAGAATTTCATCACACACGCCTGCAATTGCTGCGAGCTTCGCCGCATCAAGCACCTCGAGTTCATGGTTGGTCATCGCGGCAGCTTTTTTGAGACAGGCAAAGCCGTAAATGATGTCGAGCGGCATACTTGCAGGTGGACCAATTTTGAAATTGCTTCTGGAGCGTTCGGTTTGGGCGCCCCAGTATTTTTCGGCAGGGACTTTCACTGCGCCCATCGTGTCGGTTTCGATGCGAAAGGCTGTAGCTTCAGGAGACAAATCGCGCATAGACATCACCACTTCCGTCGTTAAGTCTGGCCAGGATTACCTTCATTTCTGCACCCGTTAGCCAGAATGGCGCCTGCAATTCGTGACGTTCTCCGGGAGAATAATTAAATTGGTAGCGGCCAAGTTGCTCGAGCCGGTCTACACAACCGATCGCTACATCGATAGCTGCCGGAATATATTCAAACGACAGTGCAGCAACCGGCCGTGACAAGCCGCGCAACACTTCGAGTTCAAAACCTTCGACATCGATTTTACAAAACGCGGGCAAGCCATATTTCGCTATCAATTGATCAAGCGTTATTACGGGCACCGTAACTGTTTTATCCCAGGCTACTTGGCTGAAAGATGAATCGCGCTGCACGGCGCTGATCCATTCCTGCGACATAGATGTAACTGTTGGTGTGCGGCTGCTGATGTACAGTGTTGCGGAGCCAGGCTGTGCACCGACGGCCTGTTCAAGCAGCGTGATGCGTGAATGGCCGCCATACAGACGCTGCAGCCACAGCATAAGGCGCGGCTGCGGTTCGACCGCAATCATACGCGCACCCAGCCCGCTCCAAACCCGCAGACGATTGCCAACATGGGCACCAATATCAAAACACAGGGCATCAGGTGGGATAAATTGCGTATAGAACTTGCGCATACGGGCATACCGCCCGGGCACACAGTAATACATTGCAAGCGAACGCAGAATGCCGAGTTGTTCCCTGAACTGTTCGCTAAGCATGGAATGCTCTTGTTGATAGTGACGTTGATAGTGACGCTGATAGTGACGACACGTTATTCCTTTATTGCTCGCTGGTTGACGCTTGCTGCACCTGAAGGGGACAGAATCAGGCAATCAAATCCAGGACATGTGGCAAAACAAAGGCCTGGGGGGCCTCTGCTTCAACATCAGTTGCTGTAGGCTCAGGCACAGGAATTTCTGGTGCTTTTTTTGAACAACTGAAAAGCAAGCCAACTGCCATGACAATGACCATAACAACAATACAGTATCTGCAAATAATCATGTAGCCTCCACAGCGCACAACATTGCATGGCTGTACTTTTCAGAATTTACAAAACTTGCTCAATCCGGTGCTGCCTGAAGAGCACTACAAATCAGATGCAGGCACCCAGATACTCTCCGGACCACTTGGTCGACATCTGCAACAACTGGCCGCCAAGATTCATCGACAGATTCAATCGCCCGGTGCCAGAGTTGTCATTGACCACAAAAGTCATGTCGCCCTGCACAGAGCCTACACCCGGCATGTTGCATTGCAGATCGGCATCAATCTGGTTGCCAGTGTCCTGGATATTGGTAATCGTACATTGCTGCGCCGCGCCCTGACCCACCATCTCGGCCACAGGGTCAAACGTTTCATCCACACATTCTTCCATGTACTGACTTACCGGTTGGGTACTCATGGGGGTCATGGTTTCTGAATTGACGGCCCATTTGCCAGGCTTTACATCAATCGCGCTTGCCTCTACCGCAATAAAGGCTGCAGTGCAAAGGAACACATAACGACACAAGGAAGATCTAGTTGAATGCACAAGAGAAAGCGTGGATCTGTCCATAATCACCTCTGATAACGACTCATTTAGACTGCATTGTAGGTAAAGATGAGGCAGACTCATATAAAATTTTGTCTTGGGGATCAGGTGCTTTTTACCGCTACTTCAGTGTAGATTCAGATTGGCGCCAAGCAATTTTGGGCAACAGTATGAGCTGCAGGGTGCGAATTACAAGATATTGTGTAGCTGCACCCCACAAGCTTCTGCTGGCAACGTAGCTTGTGATTGCAGTAACAATCTGATGCTCAGCCGGCGGGCTTGTTCCATCGCAATGAATTTCCCTTAAAACCCGGGTATAAAAGCGTTTTCTTCAAAGTGAAAAAACATGAATAGATCTCTCATTTTCAAACAACTGTTCGACCAGACTTCCGGCACGTACAGCTATCTGCTTGCCGATAACAATACGCGTGAAGCGCTGCTTATTGATCCTGTTTACGAACAATATGAGCGCGATCTTGCCCTCATCAGCGAACTGGATTTGCAACTGCTGGCCTGTCTGGATACCCATTGTCATGCCGATCACGTCACGGGCGCCTGGCTGTTGAAACATACCCTGGGCTGCCAGATTATTGCCTCACGCCATTCTGGAATAGAGCTGCTGGACCGCAACCTGAAAGAAGGTGACAAGGTAATTTTTGGCGCACATGTCTTGATTGTGATTGAGACACCAGGTCATACCGATGGCTGTATCAGTCTTCTGCTCGACGACCAGTCCATGATCTTTACCGGCGACAGTCTGTTGATTCGGGGCTGCGGGCGTACGGATTTCCAGCAGGGCTCTGCCTCCCGGCTTTTTCATTCAATCAAGGACAAGTTATTCAAACTTCCCGACACCTGTCTTGTGTATCCTGCGCATGATTATTCCGGGCGCACTGTAAGTACTATCGGCGAAGAAAAAGCGCTGAATCCCCGTATTGGCGGGCTGGCAAATGAAATCGATTTCGTCGGCTACATGGAAAACATGCAGCTACCCCACCCGAAGCTATTGGCTATCGCTGTACCGGCCAACCTCAAGGCGGGCCGCCCCACGGAAGATCGACTACCCAAACAACCGGAATGGGCACCTGTCGTAACAACCTACAGCGGCACGCTGGAAATCTCACCGCAGTGGGTGGCGAGTCACATGAACGAAGTGATGATTCTCGATGTACGTACACTGGTGGAAACCGATGAAGAAAGTGCGCGTATCCAGGGCGCAATACTGATACCGGTCAATGAACTGCGTGCACGCATCAATGAGGTGCCTGAGGACAAACCGGTTATGACGATCTGCCGCTCCGGCAAGCGCTCAGTCCTTGCCTATAACATTTTGCGCGCAGCCGGCAGAAAACAGGTGGCCAGCATCAAAGGAGGACTGTTGCGCTGGTATGAAGAAGGCTTACCGCTAGTCCAGGAAAAACAGCCGGACATAGTCCAGGATATATAGGCCCCGGGATAATTACGCAATCGGCAACCAGTGCGACCGATAGCGAAGCTACTTCTTTTCCAGATCATTGAAATCCTTTTCTATTTCTTCCAGGTTTGCGCTGAAGGCTTCCGCATCACCAAATTCAGTGAATTTCTCATACCGACTATGAACGCTGCGAAGCTGTCGCGCATGTTTGATCGGGCACCAGTATTGTTCTGTGCGGGCCCCGACTTCCTGCATGTACGCAATCAGGCCGTTGAAATAACTGCAGTACATACAATTCATTTTTTCGATGATATTGAGATAACCAAGATAG
>CAIYIP010000456.1 GCA_903926285.1 uncultured Gammaproteobacteria bacterium | reverse complement strand
GTTCGTCAACAACATGGAAGCCGCCGTACAAAGTATGTATCCGGCGTCCGAACGTTTTGCTGTAGTCGAACTCAACGAAGCGATGCAGCCAGCGCAGGAAGCCCTGCAACATCTGCTGCGCGCTGAGTCCGTGTTCAACGACATCACACTCCAGCAGCAACAAGGTGGTGGTGGCGGCGGAGGTGGCGGTGGCCGCGCGGGTGAAGATCTTGCGGAAATGTTCGAACTGGAAATGGACCGCGAGCTCAATCAATACGAAACCGGCAACAGTGTCAGCCCGCAAGCCCAGCAGGAGGAAGCCGAGGACATCATGTCCAAGCTCGATGAACTGGCCAAGCGCCAAGAGCAGCTCGCCAACAACATGCGCAACCAGCAGCAGATGACCGATGCCCAGCGTTACCAGCAGGAAATGCTGCGCCGCGAAGCCGAAGAACTGCAGGAACGACTAGAGCAGTTGCAACGCCAGCAACAGAGCCAGCCACAACAAGCGAGCAATCAACCCGGACAGCAGGGTCAGCAAGGACAACAAGGGCAGGAAGGCCAGCAAGGGCAACAGGGACAACAAGGCCAGCAGGGTCAAGCCGGGCAAGGTGGTCAGCAACAGGCTGGCACCGAAGATCAACAAGGGCAGGAAGGCCAACAGGGTGAACCAGGCGAGCAAGTTGCGCAGAGTGAATTGCAGCGTCGTATGGAAAGTGCGATCCGCGCGATGAACCAGGCTGCCGACGCCATGCAAGGCAACCTGAGCCCCGAAGAAATGCAGCGTGCGGCTGAAGAAGCCCAGCGCCAGCTCGAAGGTGCCAGCGACCAGATCGCGCAGGACCAGTTGGCTGGCATGCAACAGTCCTTTGAAAACATGGCCAACCTCGGCGAAGAAATGGTGCGCGCGCAGGAAGCCATGGAACAGAAACTCCAGGCCGCGACTGAAACCGCCGTCAAGGAACGCGAAAGTGGCGCCGATCCCAACAGCCGTGGCATGACGCTGGAAGAAGAAGCCACACTGGCGCAGGAAAAACAGGCCCTCGCCGCACAGCTGCGCACTCTGCAACAGGACATGCTCGATGCGATGCAGAACTTCCGCAAAGACGTCCCGGCTGCCAGCAACGAGCTGGAACGCGCCAACAATGCCATTGCCGAAGCCGAGCTTGAGCAAGCCATAGCGGATGCGGCGCTTTACATCGATGCAGGTTATGGCCTCTACATCGCAGGCAACGAAAGCACAGTAACCGCCGGCATGCGTGACCTCGCCGAACGTCTTGAACGTGCGCAGCAACTTGCTGCCGAAGCCGGTGGCCCGGGCAACAGCGATGTTGATCGCGCCAGACAGCAAGCTCAGGATTTGCGCGCGCAACTGCAACAACTTGCGCAGGGTGGCCAGCCAGGTCAGGGCCAACAGGCTACTGATCAGCAAGGTCAGCCCGGTCAAGAAGGCCAGCAGGGACAGCCCGGTCAGGGTCAGCAGCAAGGTCAACAAGGTGGTGGCCAGCAACCCGGCCAGAACAACGGCGGCGGTGGCGGCGCGCGCTTTGGTGGTCGTAACGGCGGCTACTGGAATGGCGATGACAACTTCAATGGTCCCATCGAACTGCCTGAAGATTTCTACGACAACGTTGGCCAGTTCACGCAAGACGCGCGTAATGCCGTGCAAGATCTGGAACTCAACAGTGAAGAACTCGCGGCGATGTACGACCTGATCCGCGAGCTCGAATTCCAGCAGACCAACCGCAACGATGAGATCCTCGCGCAGGAATACGGTGAGATACTTGCGCTGATCGAACAGCTGGAAGTAGGCCTTTCAATCGGCAGCGAAGCGAAAGGTGGCGATAACGTGCGTACCGCAACCAGCGACAATATTCCTGAGCAGTACAAGGAGTCAGTAGCCGAGTATTTCCGCCGACTGAGCCGGGAGGAATAAACCGGCGCCAACAGCAGCATCAACATTCATCAACAAATACCCCAAGGTCGCATAATGCGGCCTTGTTTTTTGCGGCACAGGATTAGCAGATATCATTAATGACAAATGAACTGCACACGCTCAAAGGCCTTGGTCCAAAATCGGTCTATCAGCTCAAGAGCATTGGCGTATACACCAGAACAGATCTCGTCCAGCAGGGTGCAGTTCCGGTTTATTTGCAGCTCAAGCAACACTCCAAGACCATCAGCCTGAATTTTCTGTATGCCTTGGCAGGAGCGATAGAAGACAAACACTGGCGCGAAATTGCCGCGACACGGCGCGAGGAATTACTGTTGCAGATCGAAGGTCAGCAAACACTTGCGGCGCTTACGCCCACTCTCGATAACAATAACGAAGCCACCTTATGAAAACACACTACGTCCTTATCGATTACGAAAACGTCCACGTCAAATCGCTCGCGCTGCTGCAAGGCGGCAAATTCCGCGTGAAGGTTTTTCTCGGACCAAAAAATTCGCGCCTGCCCGTCGAACTGGTACTGGCGATGAAGGAGCTTGGCGACAAGGCTGATTACATCCTGCTCGAAACTTCCAGCGCCAATGCACTCGACTTTCATATCACCTATTACATCGGCGCACTTTCTGCTGCTGACCCAGAAGGAATTTTTTACATCATCTCGAAGGACACGGGCTTCGACTCGCTGCTCAAACATCTGCAGCTCAAAAAGATCCACTGCAAACGTTCGATCTCGATTGAGCAGATGCCCTGCTTTGTCACACCAGCACTAGTCGCTGTTGAAGTTCCCAGACTGCAACCTATTCCAGCCAAGGCAAAAAAAGCGACAGTTCGTGCCAATTCCGAAGTGCTGGTTACCAAAGCCCTCACCGATCTCATCAAGCGCAAAAAGGCCAGACCCAGCACGACCAAAAAGTTGCTCAGCACCATCCATGCAAAATGTGGCAAGGCAGTTCCCGGCAGCGAGATCGAAGCGGTGTTGAAAGAATTGATCAAGCGCGGTTACGTTGTGGTGAGTGGCAGTAAGGTGTCTTATCAGTTGCCTGAGGAACTGCCGCAGGCTGGGTTGTAATGCTGCTGAAGCAACGGATGTCACATCACTGCCATCACTTTCCACAGTAGCCAGGCGATACTGATGCAGATAACCACTCGGGGGTGCAAACGCATCGGAGCCACTCACCAGCGCAAATAACGCGGCACCATGTCGGGCAAGCGGTAAATGCACAGGCGGTTGGCTTAATGCTCGGCAACAACCTCAGAAGTTAAACCTGACACCGCCTATGTAGCGCGGGCCAAATTTTTCAAACTCGATCGGGTAGCGCGACTGGTCTCCATAACGACGTGCACCCATGTCGGTCAGGTTG
>CAIYIP010000455.1 GCA_903926285.1 uncultured Gammaproteobacteria bacterium | reverse complement strand
TGATAACACCTTCATCCTCGCCCGCCACTTCAAGACTAACGGCCACAAGGGGTTTTTCAGGAGTAGAACCGGACTGCTGTACCAGTTTGAACTCTTCGCCAAGTTTGATGGGGCGGTACAAGGGAGCGTCATAAGCTACAAATTCACGCTCGGAACTCGCAATACTGATACTGCCCACAGATCCCATTCCGGGTACCAGCAATTTCTGGTTGAGTTTAATCAGATCGCCGCTTATGCCGTTGGCTGAGCGCAGTTCATCGGTGGTTACGCCGAATTTCTTCCCTATCTTGCCGAGACTGTCGCCACTCTGGACGAGATATTCGCCTGTACCAGCAACACTCGTGGGCAGGGCCTGATTGAACGCAGCAACAAAATGGTCGTAACTTCCTAACGGAATTTTCAGCTTGTAGGGCTCAGCACCTTCTGGCAGGGTGGACTTGAGCAGCGCAGGATTGAGATTGTGGATGGTAGCCATGTCTGCACCAGCCAGTCGTGCCGCCTCTTCCAAGCTCAGCATGCCCTGGATATTGACAACATCGTAGGCAAATTCCTGCCCGAGACCGTCCACTTCTATGCCATACAGGGAAGGGTTGGAAACAATCAGGGAGGCTGCTATGTAGCTTGGGACAAATTCACGGGTCTCGCGCGGTAGGTTGGGGTAGATATCCCAGAAAGAGGGTGGATCTTCCAGGGTTCCGCCGGCCTTTTCCACTGCGCGTTTGATGCAACGGTAACTGCAGTTATAACCAGCCAGCGACAAATCCCAGAGGCCGTTATAACTTTCATTCAATGCTCTTAAGTGCTTGGCGGCGGCGCGGGTTGATTTTTCGGGGTCGCGGCGTTCATCCACCCAGGAATCAACGCGCAAGCCTTCGCCGCGTGCGGTAGGAGCCATAAACTGCCACATGCCTACGGCACCAGCGGTGCTGCGAATAGTGGGGGTGAGGCTGCTTTCGCCGAGAGCAAGGTATTTCAGCTCGTCGGGGATGCCTTCTTCAGCAAAAATTTTCTCAATCATCGGAAAATAAATCTGGCCACGGCTGATCCAGGTACGGAGCAGGGATTGGCGGTTTTGCAGGAAGTCGTTGATGGATCTTTCGACGATGCGGTTGGCAGTCATCTCTACGGTGGGGGTTATTGGCTGTACGGCAGATGGATCAGTTGCATCTTGAGTTTCTGTTGCGGGTGGAACATTGGAAAAAGCCCGCTTACGCCTTGCCTCAGCTTCCGACACGAGGATTTCTACTACAGATTCGCCATAAGTTGTGTTTTCGACAACAGGGGCTTGACTTTCGAGTGCCGGGGTATCGATTTCGCCAGGAAAGCTGCTGCACGCAGATAACGTTAATGAAATCAACAAGATGCTTATGTTAGTTTGGTTGTTAAATCGCACGCACTATTCTCTTTTTTGGTTGTTTTCTAGGGCGGGGAGGTCGATTATCCACAAAAAACGGAAAATGTATAACCGAAATTCCGAAATTGTTAGGCGAGGCTTCTTTTGTCCCCCGCGATCGACCAGACAACCCATACAAATGCAGCAAAAATTCGTGGAAGGGGCTCGCTGATTACTACCTGACTCTTTGGCCCTATACCTGTTTTTTGTCATAGCTGATTAGGTCAGGACAAATATTCGGCTCCTTTCTTTAGTTACGCATCCAGCTAATTAGTTCCCTGGCCTGTTCAGTTATTTGCCGATTATTTGCAGAATCTTTTTTGCCCGGTAGTCGGATGTTCGCACATCGCTTCGTCCCCCTCGGGCGCAAGCCGAAAATCACCACCCCTATGGTATGATGCCGCCCCTAAAATTCCCCCTGACTGGCAGCTCTGCAAGAATGATAGTGCTCGGCATAGAAACGTCTTGTGATGAAACCGGGATAGCACTTTACAGCAGCGAATCCGGGCTGCTAGCCGAAGTTCTGTACAGCCAGATCGACCTGCACCAGAAGTATGGTGGTGTGGTACCCGAGCTGGCATCCCGCGACCATATTCGCAAAACCCTGCCGCTGATTCGTGAAGTCATGGCAAAAGCCCATCTCAAAGGTGCGGATATCAATGGCATCGCCTATACCGCAGGTCCCGGTTTGTCCGGAGCCCTGTTGGTGGGAGCTGCCATAGCGCGCTCACTGGGTATGACCTGGAATATCCCCACCATTGGTGTGCATCATATGGAAGGTCACCTGCTCGCGCCCCAGCTAGAAAAAAATGCGCCGCAGTTTCCCTTTGTCGCCTTACTGGTTTCCGGCGGTCATACCCAGCTCGTTGCGGTTGAAGGTATTGGCCGTTACAAGGTTATCGGCGAATCGCTCGACGATGCCGCTGGCGAAGCCTTCGACAAAGTCGCCAAAATGCTGGGCCTGCCGTACCCGGGTGGGCCGCACGTGGCAAAACTCGCCCAGAAGGGCACGCCGGGAAGATTTGTGTTTCCACGCCCGATGACTAATCGGCCCGGCCTGGACTTCAGTTTCAGCGGCCTCAAGACCTTCACCCTCAACACGGTGCAGGAACATACCAAAGACATCGTTATTGATGAGCAAACGAAAGCCGACATCGCGCACGCCTTCCAGGAAGCCGTGGTCGCTACCATGGTCATCAAATGCCGGCGTGCTTTTAAAGCAACAGGCATGAAGACTCTTGTGATAGCCGGTGGCGTCAGTGCCAACACCCGCCTGCGCGAAGAATTAAGCATCATGGCAGCAAGCGAGAAAGGCGAGCTGTATTATCCGCAATTAAAATACTGCACTGACAACGGCGCGATGATTGCGTACGCCGGTTGCCAGCGTCTGATGGCAGGCCAGAGCGATGACCTCGGCTTTTACGCCTTGCCGCGCTGGAATCTCGAAAGCCTGCCAGCACTATAAACTCGCCAGACTTGGCTGGCACCACAGGACACCACATGGATATTGTTTACATCAGAGGTCTCGAAGTAAAAACCGTTATCGGCGTGTACGACTGGGAGCGCAAAATGAAGCAGCCGGTTTCCATTGATCTCGATATGGCGCGCGACAACAGCAAGGCTGCAGCAACCGATGACATTGTTCATGTGCTCGACTACAAGGTTGTATGCGACAGGGTCACAACATTTATCGAGTCCAGTGAATTACAGCTGATCGAAACCATGGCTGAACAAATTGCCGCTATTGTGCGTAAAGAATTTGGTGTGCCCTGGGTGCGAGTACGCGTCGGCAAACCTGCTGCGATCACAGGCGCCAGGGATGTGGGCGTAATACTCGAACGTGGTGTCAAACCCACGGGAGTTGATGCCTAGTGGTGTGGGTCAATCTGGGCCTGGGCAGCAACATCAACCCAAAACAAAATCTCAGCTCCTGCCTTGACACCCTTCTGCTGCAGTTCAGGGATCTGTCTCTCTCTTCTGTATTCAGGAGTCAGGCGCTTGGTTATGAAAGCGCCGACTATCTGAACATGGCAGTGGGCTTTAATACCGACATGCCCTTGCAGGAGCTCGGGATGCTCCTGAAAAAAATCGAAGACAAACACGGCCGCGATCGCAGCACTTCGCATCCGCCTGCTACCACGCTGGACATTGATTTACTAACTTACGGCGACAAGGCCGGCAGGTTTGACAACATCATTCTGCCGCGTCCCGAAATTCTGGAAGCGGCATATGTGCTCAAGCCGCTATCCCAGGTCGCGTCCCGTTATAAACACCCCGTTCTCAAAAAAACCTACGCCGAATTGTGGCAGGCCTTCGATAACACAGCGCAGGTGCTCACGCCTGTAAGCTTTACCTGGCACGAGCGCGTAATTTCAAAAAACGGTTAGCGTTTTCTGGAGCAAGCTATTTGATGTGGAAGGCAAGAAATTTTCGACACTGACTTGTATGTGATGCAAGCATGCAGAATTTTTCAAGGCAGACAGAAACGCACTTTCCAATATCTTTAATTTGTTTGTGTGGTGAAAACCAGGCTTAAAAGTTACGGCGGGCCTCCACCAAATTGGAGCAGCTCGTGACCATTACTGCATATTGGTGGCCTGCCCGCCGGAACATGTTGGAAAAAAATGACTCAAGATGAAGCTGCACCAGAAACCCAGACACCTCTGATCCTGAATATTGAAATTGTTCCAGCCCTGGCCGGGCAGGCGCCTATTCTCGCCAACATGTTCGAGTTATACGCGCACGACTTCAGCGAGTTCATTGACCTGAGACTCGGCGCAGATGGTCGCTTTGGCTACAATTATCTGCCCAACTACTGGAAAAAGCCGGGACATTATCCTTTTTTTGTTTTGGTGAACGGTAGCTTTGCGGGTTTTGTTTTTGTGCGTAAAGGTTCGCTTATTACTGACGATTCTGATGTCTGGGACATTGCCGAATTTTTTATCCTGCGAAGTTTTCGCCGAGCTGGACTTGGTACGAGAGTAGCTATGGCCGTCTGGCAGCAATTTCCGGGGCGATGGGAAGTCAGGGTATTGCGGCGTAATCAGCAGGCGGTGGAATTCTGGCCGCGTGCGATCAATGCCTTCATTGGTCTTGCGATCTCGCCAGCTGTATTGAGCAAGGATGGGGAAGACTGGTTCGTGTATTCCTTTATTGCAACTCCATGAATTGTTTTGTTTCGAATAAATATTATTTGTCATTCAATTAATCAGCTATTGCTGTAGGCAAGCTGCTCTGCGAATTTTCCCCTCCCGTGTAAATAAAAGTTTTTGCTTCCAACAAAAAAACTAACGCGGCAAGTCATCGGGGTTAATCAGAGGTTCTCGTTTATTATCGTTAAGGTGAGGGCGTTGATGGTAAAACTGTGGAAGGCGGTGGGCAGGGTTTGTTCGCGATTCTGGTTATTGCGCTTAGCTTGACGCGTCATATCATGAGTGCATGTTGAGAACACCAACCAGCAATCCTCGTACTAATCTTGCTGTGCAAGATCCTAAGCGCAGTTTATTTGTAAACTGCGTTTCACATTGGCGACACATGCAAACAATAATCAGGTGATAAAAAAAGGAAATCTGCTTGGCAGAATTATTGAAAAACCAGTTCGGCAGCAACATTCCAAAGGTCATCGCCAAAATGCTACTTGCCGTTGATAGCAATTTTCCGGCAGCATCTTTTGTGCAAGATGTGCTCAAAGGTTATGCCGACCTCGAGTTGATGCCGCGTGGCCGGCATA
The DNA here is from genome assembly GCA_903926285.1 of uncultured Gammaproteobacteria bacterium. GTDB lineage: Bacteria > Pseudomonadota > Gammaproteobacteria > Pseudomonadales > Pseudohongiellaceae > CAILUG01. The sequence continues at coordinate 9 of CAIYIP010000455.1, read as the reverse complement.
TTGCCGATA
>CAIYIP010000454.1 GCA_903926285.1 uncultured Gammaproteobacteria bacterium | reverse complement strand
TTTCTATGAGTCCAAGCTGGCCCAACCGCCTATCTTTAAACCGCCGCGGCCCGTTCAAACAGTTTCAACCGCGATGGTAACAGTCGTACCTGCTGCCCAGGAATAAGCGCAAGTTTCTGTACTTCAGCTTGCGTCAGCTCGACTTCGAAATGCTGGCCGTGGGCGCTGCCAGTGCCATCGAGTTCAACCCGACTGCTGACGCCGAACGAAAACACCCGAACCACTTTTGCTGCAAGACCATCGGTGGCATCCGGGTCGGTTACTATCTCCAGTTCGTGGGGACGCGCAAAAGCATACACTTCGGCACCTTGGGCAAACTCGGTATCGCTGTGCGGCACGGTGGACTCGCCCACCTTGAGATTGCCTTCATCCACACGACCGTGGAACAGGTTTACCGAACCCAGAAAGCCATAAACGAAAGGCGTGGCAGGCTGGTTATAGACTTCCTCGGGTGTGCCGATCTGTTCAATGTGGCCATGATCCATCAGGACCACGCGATCCGCAACTTCCAGCGCTTCTTCCTGATCGTGCGTCACGAAAATAGACGTGATGTGCAGGTCGTCATGCAGTTTACGCAACCAGCGGCGCAGTTCTTTGCGGACCTTTGCATCAAGTGCGCCAAAGGGCTCGTCGAGCAGCAACACGCGCGGTTCTACTGCCAGCGCGCGTGCCAGAGCGATACGCTGGCGCTGGCCTCCGGATAGCTGGGAAGGAAAACGGTCGGCAAGCCAGTCGAGCTGTACGAGATCCAGAAGCTTGTGAACTTTTTCAGCGATCACTTTATCTGAAGGGCGCTCGCCGCGCGGTTTCATGCGCAGGCCAAACGCAACGTTGTCGAACACAGTCATATGTTTGAACAGCGCATAGTGCTGGAATACAAAACCGACCTGGCGTTCGCGTACATGGGTATTCGAAGCATCATCGCCCGCGAGAATTACGCTGCCGCTGTCGGCCTGTTCAAGGCCGGCAATAATGCGCAGCAATGTGGTCTTGCCGCAGCCTGACGGCCCAAGCAAAGCAACAAGCTCCCCTGACGGGAACTCGAGCGTCACATTGTCGAGCGCGACAAAGTTGCCAAAACGCTTGTTGATATTGTTGACCTGTATACTCATGTCATTTTCTCCGTACTGAGACTTGCATCGCTATGCCGCTGTGCGCTCTGGTGTTCCACCCAGGTCTTGATGACTAGAGTGACAAGCGCGAGCAGGGCCAGCAGTGATGCCACCGCAAACGCTGCGGCAAAGTTGTATTCGTTGTAAAGAATTTCCACGTGCAGCGGCATCGTGGTGGTGGAGCCGCGCAGTTTGCCTGACACAACAGATACTGCGCCGAATTCGCCCATCGCTCGAGCATTCGAGAGGATCACGCCGTATATTAGCGCCCACTTGATGTTGGGCAGCGTCACATACCAGAACACTTGCCAGCCGTTCGCGCCGAGTACTACAGCCGCTTCTTCTTCCTCGCGACCCTGCGCCTGCATTAATGGAATCAGCTCACGTGCAATGAACGGAAATGTCACGAAGATACTCGCGAGCAAAATGCCCGGCAGCGCAAAAATAATCTTGATGTCGTGGTCAATCAGCCATGTGCCAAACCAGCCGTTTGCGCCAAAGATCAACACATACATCAAGCCGACAATCACGGGGGATACCGAAAACGGCAGGTCGATCAGCGTGGTCAGCAGTTGTTTGCCGCGAAAATCGAACTTGGCGATCAGCCAGGCAGCGGAGACACCAAACACCAGATTCAGCGGCACCGCTATAAGTGCAATGGTTAACGTCAGCGCAATTGCCGACAGCGCATCAGGTTCTATCACCGCTTCCAGATAAGGACCCCAGCCGCGTCGCAGTGCTTCGAAAAATACCGAAATCAGCGGCATCAGAATAAAAAACAGGAAGAAGCCGAGCGACAGTGTCAGCAAGGTCCACTTGAGCCAGCGGGGCTCACGTGTCGCGGCATTGCTTTCAAACCGGGTATTTTTGCTCACAGGGTTCTCCCAGTGCGCTTGGCACTCCAGCTTTGCAGGCCATTGATCAGCAAGAGCATCACAAACGAGAACAACAGCATGACCACTGCAATCGCGGTAGCGCCGGTGTAGTCATACTGTTCAAGTTTGGAGATGATGATCAGCGGCGTAATTTCCGACACCAGCGGAATATTGCCCGCGATGAATATCACCGAGCCGTATTCACCCACAGCGCGCGCAAATGCAAGCGCAAAACCAGTAAGCACTGCGGGCGATAACATGGGAAACACCACATAACGAAAAGTCTGCCAGCGATTGGCACCGAGGCTTGCAGCTGCTTCTTCAAGTTCCGTTTCCAGATCTTCGAGAATCGGCTGCACTGTACGCACGACAAACGGCAGCCCGATAAACACAAGCGCGACGAGCACGCCGAGTGGTGCAAACGCGACTTTTATGCCGAGCTTGCCTTCAAGTATTGAACCAATCCAGCCATTGGGTGAATAGAGAGCTGTCAGGGCGATACCCGCAACAGCTGTTGGCAACGCAAACGGGAGATCGACCAGAGCATCGACTTTTTTTTTGCCCGGAAACGAATAACGCACGAGCACCCACGCGAGCATGAGACCAAATACTGCATTAATGGCAGCAGCAATCAGGGAAGTACCAAACGACAATTTGTAAGAGGCAACGACACGTGGCGCAGTCACGACTTCCCAGAATTCAGCAAACGATAATTCGGTAGTGCGCAGAAAAACTGCGGCCAGAGGCAGCAGCACAATAATCGAGAGATACACCAGGGTATAACCCAGCGTCAGGTTAAAGCCCGGTAGCACACTCACTTTGCGCCTGGGTTTCACTTGCGATGATTTATAAATGGCTGTGCTTGTCGCCAGAGATGGACTTTTCATGGGATCTCCTTGAGTGGGCGGCAGTCTACTGAGCAGGGCTTTGCAACTGAAATAATAAAAAAATATTAGGTTATTCTTATTTGTGCATAAGAAGCGTTGACGGGTTTCCAGCACGTATTCGCAGTATGACGATTTTTTTCTGCTGCTCAGTATCGACATTCGTATCAAAAGTAGCATCGTGTGAATTAGCGCAAGGCTCCGGCACAGCCCAGGTTTATGAGACCGAATAAATACTTCCATCTAGCTCTCGCCGGCATCCATGCCGACGAAGTCTCATAAA
>CAIYIP010000453.1 GCA_903926285.1 uncultured Gammaproteobacteria bacterium | reverse complement strand
CGATCAAGTAATCCACCACTTCACGCGGCGCCATCATCGTCAGCCAGTTGTACTGGATGGTGCCATCCTCGCAGCAGTGTCCCCACTTGCTCTTGGTTTTGCGAAACACCACTTCCTTCAATTTGTGATCCACGCCCAATAAGCGTGCAGTCTTGATGGTTTGTGTGGCCATGTATTCCCGCGCTTGGTCGAGTAGCCATGTGTTGAAGACTTTTTCCAGCGTGGCCTTGCTGCTGTCGCGACCGTACAAATAGAGGGTGTCCCCTTTGAGCACGGCTTTCTGCTGCTTGGCGAGTACCACCGCGATGACGCGCGACTTACCCAGAAAGGTGAATTCACGGCCGTCTGCAATCACGAGGCTTTCCGCCTGTTTCTGCTTCTGGCTTACCAGCTGCTCGAGAATCCATGGTGTTTTTTCCTTCAGGAAACTTTGAATCCAGTACATCGGCGCACGCATGGGCGCACGCACTTCGACCTGGCCTTTCCTGACATAAACCACCAGAGTGATGCGTTTGGAGCGAATCACCTCATAGGGAAATGGATTTGTGGAGTTAAGGAGCGATATTTGTTTCATTTTTTAAGGGAATTAATAGGTATTTAAGGCCATTGATATCAATTTCGTTCATAAGCTGGAGCAAGCTTCCCAATTCGCCCGAGGGAAAGCCTTTCTTGGCCATCCATAATAAATAGGCGCCGGGTAGATCCATCAAGAGTCTGCCTTGGTATTTACCAAACGGCATTCGTGTATTAGCCAGCTTGATCAAGGATGTTTTATCCAGCATAAAATCGTACTTATTTCCCACTTTTATGATTTTTTGTATTAATTCTGATTTATTATCGCCATACACCTTAAAAGTGTAGATATTGTTTCAATATAATGCGCATAAATAATAAAAAGTGGGTATCTTATTAATATATAGCTTCATAATTTCGCTGTATCTTGCGGTTAGCGTCTAAAAATGCGCGAGAAGCTTGTTGCTGCATACTCCGCATTATGACAGGACGAATGTCAGGCCGGGCTTTGTTACCACTCTGTTCCATAATCAACAAGTCATCGTCCTGCAGCGCGGTTGAGAGCAGTGTAGTGTTGGCAGGTTTGTAGTCAGCGCAAGAAAGAAAAGGGGGGGAAATCGGCCCGGGAAGCAACGATAAATTGCGAACAAAAAGCGTACTGTTAATTCGCATGAGCGCCTGAATATCGTGCCGGGGGATCAATACAATTCTCATCGATGGTATAGAAAAGCCCAGGGCCGAACAAGCTGAAACCTGCTGATTATTGCCCTTCCGGAAACACGCTTAAGCCCCGAGGAATTGGCTATTCTCCGGCCATTAATGATTTTAATGTGCGCCTCTTTTCGCACGAAAAAAGCTTCTATGCCGCCGCCAATCTTGATGAAGTGGATCCGCAGACTACAATTTCTAGCGCTGGGAGCGCTCGGCGCGCCAGCCCGCTCCCCAAATCACGCCGCTTCCTGTCTTCTGTTATACAGGATCTGGCTCACCGCATTCAGCAGCGCATTAACGGATGAAGTTACGATGTCGCCATCAATCGCAATGCCGTTGTAGCGGCTGTTGCCGTATTTCACCTGGATGTAAGTCACCGCTTCTGCGTTTGCGTTCTGGCTCAGCGCATGTTCGCCGTATTCGAGAATCTGCAGTTGCATGCTGAACGTGGTTTGCAGTGCATCAACAAACGCTTCGAGCATACCGGCACCCTTGCCTTCGACGCTGACGGTTTTGCCTTCATGTTCGATCTGGCCAAGGATGCGTTGATGGTTCGCTTCGGTGCGATGAATATCAAAACTCTTGAGTTTGAGCGGCGAGGGCAGGTCGAGATACTCCTGTTGGAACAATTCCCAGATGTGTTGCGGCGAAACTTCCTGGCCACTCGCTTCGGCCGCTTTCTGTACGACGCGGCTGAATTCGATCTGCAACCAGCGCGGCAGCTGGAAGCCGTATTTACTGTCCATGACATATGCAACGCCACCTTTGCCTGACTGGCTGTTGACGCGAATTACGTCCTGATAAGTGCGGCCGACATCGCGCGGATCGATTGGCAGGTAGGCAATTTCCCAAGTGGAACCTTCCGCGTAAATATCGAGGCATTTCTTGATTGCATCCTGGTGGCTGCCGGAAAACGCGGTGAACACGAGGCTGCCCGCGTAGGGCTGGCGCGGGTGTACATCGATTTGCGTGCATTTTTTGACGACAGAAGTAATGCGATCCATGTCGCTGAAATTAAGTTTGGGGTCGATGCCCTGGCTGTAGAGGTTCATGCCCATGATCACAACATCGAGATTGCCGGTGCGCTCGCCATTGCCGAGCAGACAGCCTTCGACACGATCGGCACCTGCCATCACGCCAAGTTCGGAAGCTGCCACGCCACAACCGCGATCATTGTGTGTATGCAGGCTGATCACGAGTGACTCGCGATTTTTTACATTGCGACAGAACCATTCGATCTGGTCAGCGTAAACATTCGGCGTTGCCATCTCGACAGTCGCAGGCAGGTTGATGATGACCTTGTGCTTGAGTGTTGGTTGCCACACGTCATTCACCGCATCACACACCTCAACGGCATAGTCGAGTTCGGTACCTGTAAAACTTTCGGGTGAATACTGGAAATGCCAGGCAGTTTCGGGCGCAAGTTTCGCGCAGCGCAGCACTTCCTTCGCGCCATTTACAGCAATGGCCTTGATACCGGCCTTATCGAGCTTGAAAACTTTGTCGCGCTGTACCACTGACGTTGAGTTATACAGATGCACGATCGCTCTCTTCACACCCTTGAGTGCGGCGTAAGTGCGCTGGATCAGTTCAGGCCGCGCCTGGGTCAGTACCTGGATCGTCACGTCATCCGGAATTTTGTTTTCTTCAACCAGATATCGCACAAAGTCGAAATCGGGTTGTGATGCTGCGGGGAAGCCGACTTCAATTTCCTTGAAGCCGACATCCACGAGCAGACTGAACATAAGCTTTTTCTGTGCGACTGACATGGGCTCGATCAGAGCCTGGTTGCCATCGCGCAAATCGACGCTGCACCAGATAGGTGCTGTGGTGATGACCTGGTCGGGCCAGGTGCGGTCTTTCAGGCTTATGGCCGCAAAGGGTTTGTATTTGCGATAGTCGTAGTTGCTCATGGTGCTTTCCTCTTGGGAGAAATCCCTCGTGCATTGCAAACTGCTATTCAGGCTGCGCAGTGTACAGGAGGAGCTGGAGAATAAAATTGCGAAGATGGCGTAAAAAATGGAAAGTATGATTTATAGTGCCAATTAAATTATTTAAAATGGTATATAATTGCTATTAAGTAGATTATATAGCAATCGGTTGCGGCCGAGGACAGGCGTGGAGAACAGCATGAGCACCCTCGACCGGATCGACAAACGTATACTCGAAGCGCTGCAGAAGAACGCGCGCCTGAGCAACCTTGAGCTGGCCGACAAGGTTGGCCTGTCGGCTTCGCCCTGTTTACGGCGAGTGCGGCAACTCGAGGAGGCTGGGCTGATCAATGGTTATGTGACGTTGCTCAATGCATCCAAACTCGGGCTCAAGCTTATGGCGCTCGTCCAGATCAGCATGGACCGCCACACGCCCGACCGTTTCGAGCACTTTGAAGCTGCGGTAAAAACCTACCCGCAGATACTTGAGTGTATCCTTATTACAGGCCAGTCGGCCGACTATCAATTGAAAGTTCTGGTCAAGGACATGGAGGAATACCAGGACTTTCTGCTCAACCATCTCACGCGTATTGCGGGCGTTACCGATGTGCATTCAAGCTTCGTATTGCGCCAGGTTATCAGCACCACAGCACTGCCTCTG
>CAIYIP010000452.1 GCA_903926285.1 uncultured Gammaproteobacteria bacterium | reverse complement strand
TCATTTTCGCGATCTTCATCATCCATCAGGATGACCATCTTACCCTGGCGGAAATCCTCGAGAATTTCCTTGATTGAGTTCAATTGCATATCAGTGCCCGAATCCGGCTTTGGTGAGTTGGTCCAGCGTAATACCTTCAGAAATTTTTTCGTATGCGCCGGCTTGCAGTAAACGCTCCAGATAACGGCTGATGACATCTACTTCCAGATTCACCTTGGACCCGGGACGCAGTGCCTGCAGTGTCGTGCGCTCGGCAGTATGCGGAATAATGTTCACGCCAAACTCGCAGCCGTTGACGGCATTAACCGTCAGGCTTACGCCATCGAGGCAGACAGATCCCTTGTGCGCAATGTATCGCGCGAGTTCCTGCGGCACCCTGAATTCGAGGCGTTCGCTGCGGCCGTCAATCCTGCGGCTCAACAATTCGGCAAGGCCGTCGACATGGCCGCTGACAATGTGTCCACCCAGCCGGCTTTGGGGAGTAAGGGCTTTTTCGAGATTAATCGCATCACCTTCGCGCAAACCCTGCAAGGTAGTGCAAGCCAGGGTTTCGCGTGACACATCAGCACTGAAATTATTGTCGCCAATACTGACCGCCGTCAGACAGACGCCATTAACCGCAATGCTGTCGCCGAGCTGTACATCACGCAAATCCAGCGCGGCGGTACCGACAGTCAAACGCCAGTCGCCGCCAGTTTCACGGATACTCCTGATTGTGCCAGTAGCTTCAATAATGCCTGTAAACATGGATTTGTTAAGCAGCGTGTAAAACGAGGGAGCGGATTCTACAGTCTTTTCCGAGCATTGCCACGTCAAGGAACTCAAGCCTGATCTGCTCAGACAAGTGTTTTATTTCGGGCATAAGGAACATGGGGAAAGCCGTGCTGCCAAGAATGGCAGGGGCCACGTAGGCCACAATTTCATCGATCAAACCTGCGCGCAGCATTGCACCACTCAGCGTTGCACCAGCCTCAAGCAGGACTTCGTTACATTGATGTTCTGCAGCCAGATAACGCAGAAGCTGTTGTAAATCGACTTTGCCATCGCTGCCGGCAAAAGTTTTGAGAATCAGTTGCTGCGCAACACCTTGATCAGCGCTATTGAATAACCTGATTACGGAATCGGTATGTTTGACTGCAGTGGCAAGCACTACCGTGCCGGGTTCCTGCAAAACGCGTGCAGCAGAATCTGTGCGCAGCGTAGAGTCGACAATCACTCGCAAAGGCTGCTTGCCGTTATATCCGGGCAGGCGCACAGTCAGCGCCGGATTGTCCTGCAGAATAGTTCCCGACCCCGTCAGGATGGCGGAACTGCGTGCCCGCAAATGTTGCACATCCTCGCGCGCCTCTGCCCCTGTAATCCATTTACTCTCGCCGCTTTTCATCGCGGTCCTGCCATCGAGACTCATGCCGAGCTTGCAGCGCACATATGGCAAACCCGTGCGCATGCGCTTGATAAAGCCGGGATTCAGTGCTGCTGCCTGCGACTCCAGTACCGGCCCGACAACGTCGACACCCGCATTTTTCAGTACAGCCAGCCCTTTGCCACATACCAGCGGATTGGGATCCTGCATCGCATACACCACGCGCTTTACGCCACT
>CAIYIP010000451.1 GCA_903926285.1 uncultured Gammaproteobacteria bacterium | reverse complement strand
GACGCCACTACCTATGGAGTTGAACCCGCAGGTCGTGTTCGAGCGCATGTTCGGCAGTGGAAGTTCACCCGAAGAGCGCGTGGCACGTCGCGAGCGCAACCAGAGCATCCTGGACTCGATCAGCGGCAAGATTTCCGGTCTTCGTAAAGAGATTAGCGCGCCGGATCGTTTGCGCCTGGACGCTTTCACCGAAAACGTTCGGGAAATCGAGCGCCGGTTGCAGATCGCTGCCAACGCAACGACTTCTGCGCCTGAAGATTTTGCTGTACCTCCCGGCATCCCGCAGTCCTTTGATGAACACATCAAGCTGATGTTTGATCTGCAGACTCTTGCCTGGCAGGCCGATATTACCCGAGTTGGCACAATGCTTTTCGCGCGCGATCTCACCGGTCGTGTTTATCCCGAAAGCGACGCTCCCACACTGGGTTTCCATGGGGGATCACATCACGGTGAAGATCCAAGTCGCATCGATGAGTTCTCCAAAATCAACCAGTATCACGTCAAGATGCTGGCGTATTTTGTCGACAAGTTGTCGAAAACCGAGGATGGAGACGGCTCGCTCCTCGACCACTCATTGCTCCTGTATGGCAGCAACATGGGCAACCCAAACCAGCACTTGCACTACGACGTGCCGCACATACTGATCGGCGGCAACAACGGGAAGTTGAAAGGTGGGCGCCACTTGGTATATCCAACAAAGTCTGTGCCTACGGGTAACCTTTTGCTGAGTATTCTGGATCAGTTTGATATCCACGAGGACAGCATCGGTGACAGTACAGGCCGGCTGGATAACCTGGTTTAGTTAGGAATAGGTCGACGAAGTATGCGTATGGTTGGAAAAACATTAACACTGGCGTTGATTCTGGCGTCCTCACAATTTGCAGTGGCGCAGTCTGAGTTGGCGGATGCCGCCATGCAGCGCGATAGCGACGCAGTGCGTAGTTTGCTGAAAGAGGGGGCTGATGTGAATGCCGCTCAGGCTGATGGGGCGACCGCGCTGCATTGGGCGGCCTACTACGGCGACACGGACTTGGCTGAGCAGTTGTTCAAGGCGGGTGCCAATTCGGCTGCGGCGAATCGTAATGGTTCTACCCCGATGTGGCTTGCCGCAAACCAGGGTGATGCGGCGATGCTGGAAATCCTTATCGAGGGCGGCGCAAATGCCAACGAAGAGCTTCCATTGGGACGCAGGCCTCTGATGCTGGCAGCGCGCTCCGGCGTTGTAGAAGCGGTTAGTGTATTGCTGGAGCACGGGGCCGACCCGAATGCCACAGAAACCCAACGCGGAACCACCGCTTTGATGCAGGCTGCCGATCAGGGTCATGCCGACGTCGCGACAGTATTGATCAAACATGGTGCTGATGCCGCAGCCGTTTCCGCACCGATAATGCGGGATGGGCGTACGGCAGCGTTGGGACAGTCTGAGGATCCAAGGATTAATGTCCGGCGCCAGACCATCGTTTCCATTTGTGAGCAGCCGACCCCGGACTTGAGCATATTGCGCAAGCTTGCGCTTCAAGGCAGCACCGATCAAGGCAGTCTCGATGAAGCCCTGGTAGAACTCGTCAAGTCGGGTGTCGATCTAAGCCAGGATGTCATCTGCAGCAAATTCGAACGCGGTGGCATTGGTTTTGCTGTAGTGGCAGGTAGCTCGGAAGGAGGATTTGGCGGATTTGGCGGACAGCAGCGCGAGCCGGATGGTGGCGAGCTGACCTCGCTGGTCTACGCAGCCCGTTCCGGTGCGATTGAAGCCGCGCGCGTGTTGCTGGAAGCCGGTGCCAACATAAACCAGACTACCCGCTACGGCTGGAGCCCGCTCTTGGCAGCAACCCAGAATCAGAACTATCAGATGGCAAAGTTCCTGATCGAGCAAGGCGCAGATGTGAATCTTGCCAACAAAGGCGGTTGGACGCCGTTATACCTGGCAACCGACAACCGTAACATCGAGGGTGGTGACTATCCCACACGCACAGCAGATATGGACACACTGG
>CAIYIP010000450.1 GCA_903926285.1 uncultured Gammaproteobacteria bacterium | reverse complement strand
GCTATATGTATCTTGAAGAAGGCGATATCGCAAAAATCAAACTGGATTCAATCGAGATATGGAATGACGACAAACAGGTCAAGCGCAAAATTGTCCGCTTGCATCAAGATAATGACGAAGTGCTGAAGGGAGCTTATCGCCATTACATGCTCAAGGAGATTCACGAGCAGCCTGAGGTCATCCGCAACACGCTTTTTGGGCGCATCAGCAAAACCCAACTTATGGAACAGGCGTTTGGTGTTGCTGCCAAGGACATCTTTGATAAAACAAAAAGTATACAGATAGTGGCCTGTGGTACCAGCAATCACGCCGGTATGATTGCCAAATTCTGGTTTGAGAATATCGCGCGCATTCCATGCATAGTTGATATTGCGAGTGAATATCGGTATCGCAACATTCTAGTGCCAGAAAACTGCCTGTTCATTTCAATATCCCAATCCGGTGAAACAGCCGATACTCTGGCTGCACTGCGTCATGCGAAAAAAGCCGGCTATGTTGGCTGTTTGACTGTCTGCAATGTGGCCAACAGCTCTCTTGTAAGAGAATCAGATATTGCCTCAATGACGTTTGCAGGCCGCGAAATTGGTGTCGCTTCAACCAAGGCATTCACAACACAGCTGACAGTGCTTGCGATGCTTGCCATAGCGATGGCGCGCCGTAACGGACTTACGGCGCAGCAGGAAAAAGAGTTAGTGGAAGATCTTGCCAGGTTGCCGTCCATTATCGAAAAAGTGTTGTTGCTTGACCCCGAAATCAACGATATATCAAACGATTTTGCGGAGAAGAAACACGCCCTGTTCCTCGGACGTGGTGTGCAATATCCCGTGGCAAAGGAAGGGGCGCTCAAGCTCAAGGAAATTTCCTATATTCATGCTGAGGCTTACCCGGCTGGTGAGTTAAAGCATGGGCCTCTGGCACTAGTAGATAATGAAATGCCGGTTATAGCCGTGGCGCCCAATAATGAATTACTGGAAAAACTTAAATCCAATTTGCAGGAAGTCAGTGCGCGCGGAGGACAGCTGTATGTATTTGCAGATGCCAATGCAGGCTTCCGCAATGATGACGGTATACGGGTACTGAATCTGCCGCATTGCAGTGATTTTCTTGCCCCGATTGTCTACACGATTCCGCTGCAGCTGCTGTCATACCACGTTGCCGTGATCAAAGGGACTGATGTGGACCAGCCGCGCAATCTGGCAAAAAGCGTCACGGTGGAGTAACCCTGTCGGGGCCTGCTTCGCAGAGCTCCCCCAACGCACCTCGTCATTAGCAGCGGTTTAGTCACCTTCCATATTCGACCGCTAAGTGACTATCAAAAACTGCTTCTTACATCTATAGTGGCCGGCTACTGTTGATGCTTAGGTGGTTAGATCGCTAACAACTTCAATGAGACAGGATACCTGACGCACCAGAATTATCGAGGCAAACTTTTTGAGCCAGTTTATGGAAACCATAATTCCCATTCAGGATGATGTAGTTTTATCATCTAAATCAATCTACTCGAGTTCGAAACCAACCCTGACCTACGATCAAATAATAAATAAAATTACAACTAGCTGGGGGTGGACAAATAATTATCTTAAGTGGATCCAACCGTCTGTAACATTTTCAATTGGTCAGGGATCCACAAATGGTGTTATTGGATATAGTGAATCAGCTGGTTTTGTAACAATGTCGGTTACCCAAAAAAACACAGCATTACTTGCATTTGGAT
>CAIYIP010000449.1 GCA_903926285.1 uncultured Gammaproteobacteria bacterium | reverse complement strand
GCTAACGAGTTTTGATGGTCCAGGCTGTAGCTGCGACGTGCCACAGAAACGCCGTGGCACGAAGAGTTCTAATATTCCCAATCAAGATTCGCAGACAACAGCTTGCGGTATTCTTCAATGGGTTCCTCTTTGTTGCCGATGACCACAAGGGTGCCGCCTGCTGTTGGGGTGACAATGCCCCTGAAACGCTCATCGGCAATATTGAATTCAGATGAAGCGACGGAGCTTGGAATCATGATCAGGGTTATGGCTCCTGTCTTGCCTTTCACAATGAGGTGCATGGATTTTTCTTTCGCAATCCAGCAATCATCTGCGTACCTGACACCAAGATGTTCGGTGTCAGCGGTGGTCAGCAGATGTGCGCCAAGCACATCTTCCATCCGGACATTTACTTCGATAAGGGAAATGTCGGCCTTGCTGTCGAAAAAATGCTCTTCGGAATAGACGTGTGCAAAAATTTCATTCTCGAGCTCGAGATTTAAATCGGGGCGGTAATAGAGTACCAGGCCCAGCACAAGCAGGAGGCTGGCAGCAACCGGCAGGGCGCGGCGCCAGATACTGTCGTTGCTTGCTGTCAAGGCAGACGACGCTACTGAAAGATCGGCAACAACCAGGTTATCTTCATGCTCAGGTAACTGCAGCAGTTTCAAACGCAGCGCAGCATCGGCATTTACGGCCTGCAAGCCCAGCTTGAGTCTGGCGTTAAAGTCGCGGGCAGCTTGCTGCTCGGCAAGTAACTGCGGATTAGCCGCGAGTGCTGCCAGGAGGTCTGAGGACGCATCCTCCGGGTCAGCCCACAGGCGTTCGATAATTTCATTTGTGTTCATGGCTTCTTTGGATCCTGGGACAAATTGGTACCAGCGAGTACTTCGCGTAACTTGTTTCGTGCACGGAACAACCTTGTCATTACTGTATTGTTGTTCAGGTCGAGCATTATGGCGATTTCTTCCCCACTGAAACCTCCAATCACCTGCAAAATAAGGGGCTCGCGGTATTCCGGCGTCAGCGTGGCCATTGCTTTATGCAGCAGATAAACTTCCATTTGCTTGTCAGGTTCATTGTGCCGACTGTCCGGCAAAGCCTCATCAAAGTCGTCTATATCATCCAGTTCCGGGCGATATTTTTCATACAGACGGGCATTCTCCCGGCGCAGAATCGTAAACAACCAGGCTTTTGCTGCGTCCATGCTTTGTAAGCTGTCAAAGGCGCGCCAGGCACGCATAAACGTTTCCTGGGCTAAATCTTCTGCCTGCTGCTTGTTTTTACTTAACCAGTAGGCATAACGGTAAATATCGTTATAGAACTGATTAACCAGACCTTCATAACGAAGCCGTTTCGATCCGGCCTTCTCTATGACCGAGTTGTCATTGATTTCTTTCGCGGTCATGATGTCGCTAGTAAAGTGAGCGTATGCAAGGTGGCGGGTTTGTGAAGGGCTTTGCATTATTGCCCAACCCTTGAAATTAAGGCAAGGATAAGGACAGGTTCTTGAGACCGTCGCTTATTGCATCTTATTGCCCCGCGTTGCTGGCTTATTGCAGGATTAGTAAAGGTTCTGTTAATTCCTGCAAACTCTTACAAATGCTTAACCTGTTCTTAATTGAGG
>CAIYIP010000448.1 GCA_903926285.1 uncultured Gammaproteobacteria bacterium | reverse complement strand
CTGTTTATCTATGGCGGTGTTGGTTTAGGAAAAACGCACCTGATGCATGCTATCGGCAATCATTTAAGAGAAAAAAATCCTTCGGCAAATGTAGTTTATCTTCATTCCCAAACCTTCGTTGGTAGCATGGTATCGGCACTACAACTTAACGCCATTAATGAATTTAAAAGATATTATCATTCTGTAGATGCCCTACTGATTGATGACATTCAATTTTTTGCCAATAAAGAAAGATCGCAAGAGGAGTTTTTCCATACCTTTAACGCCATTTTTGAAGGTGGCCGCCAAATTATAATGACCTGTGACAAATACCATAGTGAAATCAATGGCTTGGAAGAGCGATTAAAATCTCGCTTTGGCTGGGGCCTCTCTGTAGCAGTAGAGCCTCCAGAGTTAGAGACCAGGGCCGCCATTTTGATAAACAAAGCGAATCTGGAAAATGTTTATCTGGCAAATGATGAGGCCATGTTTATGGCGCAGAAGCTGAGATCTAATGTAAGAGAGCTGGAGGGGGCGTTAAAAAAAGTAATTGCCCATGCGAGATTTCTCGGAGCTGAAATAACAATAAGTTTGATAAAAGACGCCTTAAAGGATTTGCTGGCAATTCAGAATAAGCTGATCAGTGTAGATAATATCCAGCGCACTGTGGCCGAGTATTACAAGATAAAAATGGCTGATATGATATCGAAGCGACGAAATCGCTCGGTCGCCCGGCCCAGACAAATTGCAATGTGCTTATCCAAAGAGCTTACCAACCATAGCCTCCCGGAAATTGGTACGTTGTATGGCGGTAGAGACCACACAACCGTTTTACATGCCTGCCGCACTATCAATGATTTAAGAAAGTCATCGACCGATATAGATGAAGATTACCAAAACCTGCTGCGATCATTATCCAGCTAACAACCATTATTTGTGCCAAGACTAAACAAATAGAGTGAAAATATGCAATTTGAAATTTCGCGGGAAGCCCTGATCAAACCCTTGCAGCTGGTTACAGGAGTGGTTGAGAGAAGGCAAACCCTGCCTGTTTTATCAAATGTGCTTTTGGTTGTTGATAAGGGTACGCTCTCACTTACAGGGACTGATCTGGAAGTAGAGCTTGTAGGAAGAGTAGCTATTGCAGCCAACGCCGAGGATGGTGAAATAACCGTTCCCGCACGCAAGTTAATGGATATCTGCAAATCGCTACCAGATGATGCAACCCTCAAGTTTGAGTTTGAAAATAACAAAGCTATTATTCGCTTTGGCCGAAGCCGATTTTCCCTTTCGACACTTCCGGCCAATGACTTCCCTGCTGTTGAAGAATCAGCAGGAACCCTGGAATTCTCGCTGCCGCAACGAGTATTAAAAGTAATGCTGGATAGCACCAGTTTTGCCATGGCCCAGCAGGATGTGCGCTACTATTTGAATGGACTGTTGTTTGAAGTTAGTGCTGACTATCTGCGTGTGGTCGCAACTGATGGGCATCGACTCGCCTTGTGCACCGAAGTAATCCAAGTTTCTACTACTACTAAAAGCCAGGTTATAGTTCCTCGCAAAGGGATTCTAGAGCTGTCGCGGCTGCTTTCCGATAGTGACGATGAAGTTCGTATCGTTATTGGGACGAACCATATCCGTGCGCATACGCCAAATTTTACTTTCACGTCAAAGCTGGTGGACGGGAAATTTCCTGACTACGATAGAGTTCTCCCCAAGGGCGGCGACAAAATATTAACTGCTATTAGAAATGATTTAAGGCAGGCCTTGAACAGAACGGCAATTTTATCGAACGAGAAATTTCGTGGTATTCGATTATTGTTATCAAACGACGAGCTAAAAATTGTCGCCAACAATCCAGAGCAGGAAGAGGCTGAAGAGATAATTAATGTTGAATATAGAGGAGCTCCTCTCGAGATAGGCTTCAACGTGAGCTATCTAGTGGATGTGCTGACGGTAGTAAATACGGATTCAGTGCAACTAATTCTCTCTGACTCTAACAGCAGTGTGCTTTTAAAAGCCACGGAAGATAACCCGTCTTTATATGTAGTAATGCCGATGAGGCTTTGATTGTTGTCGGCTCCGATATATTTAGGCTGAAATGCCAACCCTAAGAAAACTTGCGATTACCAACTTAAGAAATATAAGTGCAGCTGAATTGGGCCCATCTCCAGGGTTTAATCTTTT
>CAIYIP010000447.1 GCA_903926285.1 uncultured Gammaproteobacteria bacterium | reverse complement strand
CTCAGCGAAATTCCGGAAGGCGAGCGCGCACGCTCAGACCTTGAACATGTACTCGCAGCAGGTGACAGAGCCAAGGAACTGGTATCCCGCGTCCTGACATATAGCAATCGCACCAAACTCAAAAAAGAACGCATCGATGTTATCAAGCCCGTGACACGCGCCCTGAAATATGTTGCCACTCGCATCCCGCTAAGTGTCGAGCTACAAAGCAAGCTTGCCGCAGAATCCTGTTTCATCATGGGCAATGAAACCGAACTGTTCCAGATCATCTGCAACTTGTGCAACAACAGCCTGCAGGCCATGCCACAGAGTGGCGGCCAAATCGAGGTGAATCTACAAACCATCGATAAAGACAGTGATTTTTTACGTGATCATCCTGCGATGCCAAAACTCAATTATGCGCTGCTTACCGTTAAAGACAACGGCGCTGGTATGGAGTTGTCCACGCTCGAAAAAATCTACACACCGTTTTTTACCACCTCGAGGGCCGACGATAAATCCGGTCTGCGTGCAGGCCTCGGTCTGACCACCGTCTATAACATCGTCACTTCACAGGACGGTTTTATTTTTGTGAACAGCGCACCTGGCGAAGGCACCACGTTTGAAATCTGCCTGCCTGTCATGACCGAGAATACCCAGGCGCCACAACAGACCATCAGCAAACCACGTAATACCAGCAAAAAACGCGTACTTTTTGTCGATGACGAACCAGCGATCACCGAAATGGCGGGGCACATTCTTGCTCACAACGGTTACCGCGCGATGTTTTTTATTGATGGCAACGAGGCGCTCGAATACTTCCGAGCGCACCCCTACGATTTCGACATCATCATCACTGATTTGAAGATGCCGCGTATCAGCGGTTCGGAACTGGCGTCGCGCTGCTCCGAGATCAATCCCAACATACCCATCATCCTGACGACGGGCTTCAGTGAAAAAATTTCCCTGGCCAGCTGCAGACAGTGGGGTGTAACAACAGTAATCACCAAACCCTTCTCCATCGGCCAGTTGCTCGCCAACCTCGAAGAACTGACAAAATAGTTCAAGCTCTGAATGGTACTGACGGAGGGCCTTCTCCATGAAGATTCCGGGGAACGCACAAGCACATCCCTGTAGCTTACGTTCGCATCCATGCGAACGATTCCGCTGCACTTTCATGGAGAAGGCCCTCCGTCAGTACCATTAGCTCCCAACCGGACTCTGTTCATCTTCATATCCCGTCCCATAGCGTCATTCCATCTGGCCCGTATATTGCTCTCTTTGATGATGGCAAAACACCCTAAAGAGTATTCTGCTGCACAAAAGCGACGAGAATTTGACTCAAGTTCTGCTGGATCATGTCGTAATAACATTCAATGCGCATTTGTCAGCAGTGATTATCCTTTTTTTCCACTGAAGAAATTTGAATGTACTTATCTGTCAATAAAGAGCCAAAGCCAGAGATCACCCCGGCGACTGCTATAAGTAAGTCAGAAGCCTGGGAGCTGGCTTCAATTGGCCTCGGTTTGTTGGACAGCGGCCTTCAGATCAAATTCTGCAACACATATCTACAGACTTTACTGGCCAGCAGCGAGCACGACCTTACGGGCAAAAACTTTCTCCAGCACCTTGATATCGACAACCAGCTACGCACCCACATCAGTAGCGAGCTGACAGAGCAGCAAAGCTGGCAGGGAATCATCCACAAAGCCAACCATGAACTCAGGACTCCGCTGAATGCCACTCTTGGCTTTGCCCAATTAGTGAATACCGAGTCTGACCTTTCTGATCAACAACATGACCATTTGAAAGCAATCGAAGACGCTGGCAATTACTTGCTTAAGTTGAGTACTGAAATTCTCGATCTGTCCAAAATCGAATCTGGCAAAATCAAGCTCAGTGAAGATACCGTCTGTCTCGAACAGTTGCTGGCCGAATGTCTAGCGTTGGTTAAGCCGATAGCTGAGAGAAAAACTATTCATATCGAATGTGTGCTGACTATCGAACGGCAGTTACACACTGACCTTGTCAGATTGAAACAGGTCATTCTTAATCTGCTGTCCAATGCCATTAACTACAATAGCGAAAATGGCCTGGTTGTCGTGTATTGCTATGATGTTAATGACCGAAACATCAGGATTGAAATCCAGGACAGCGGTCCCGGAATAGCGCCGGAATTATTGGGCAATATATTTGCTCCGTTCGAGCGTGCTGGCGCTGATGACAGAAATATCGCAGGCCGAGGTATAGGCTTGATGATTGCGCGCAGGCTGACCCAGCTCATGGGCGGCAAGATTGATGTTCTTAGTGAACCCCAGCATGGCAGTTTGTTCTGGCTGGAATTACCAGCAATAAATCCTGATGCAATGGAGTTCCAGTATTTTGATGCAGTCGCAGCCAGTCGCGTTTCATTTAATACAGAACCCAACAAGGTTATTTATATTGGAGAAAATGCAGGATTTGCTGCATTGCTGCAACGCCTACTTTCGATTCACGAAAACCTCCAGTTGCAGACCTTCACAGATGTCATCGAGGCAAGAGTCGGGCTCACTCGTATGTCGAAGGCTTGCGTATTTGTGAGCGAAAAGATTGCATGTGATCTGGCCCAGGATGCCAACAGCATCCATTTATCGTGGAATCTGAGCTTGATTGTAGTAAAGGATAAAAACTATTGTGAAATCAAT
>CAIYIP010000446.1 GCA_903926285.1 uncultured Gammaproteobacteria bacterium | reverse complement strand
TAGCGAGCACTGTATTGGCGCCAGGCACTACGCTATCAGGGGCAAGGACCAGATTTATTCCAGTTGTGAATGGGGTAATTTGCTCGGTCAGGTAAGCATGTTGGATGCGCGTATTGCGCGTGAATAATGTAAAGCCAATTGACACTCCTATACTGCTGCCCAGATTACGTACGAGGCTAAAGAGGCTGGCCGCCTCTGCACGATAACGCGGATCGAGAGTGGTGTAGGAAACATTGCTGAGCGGGATGAACACAAATCCCAGTCCGAAGCCCTGGATCAGGCCGCTGATTATGATGGCCTGAGCCGGCACAAAGGTAGTAAATCCACACATCATATCGAGAGCAAAAGCCGTCAGTAACAAGCCGATGAATATCAGCTTGCGTGGATCAACACTAGTAGTAACGCGGCTGACAATAATCATCGCGAACAAGGTGCCAAAGCCGCGCGGCGCCAAGATCAAACCCACGTCCAGCACACTATATCCCATCAGGTTTTGCATGTAGGGGGGCATCAGTGCCATCGTCGCCAGCAATATCATTCCTACAACAAACATGAAGAACAGGCCGAGCCGAAAATTGCTGTCGCGCAACACGCCGGGCGACACAAATGGATGTACGACGCGATGGCTATGAACTACATACATCCATAGCGACGATAGAATCAGCGCGACATAAATCTGGATTTCGAGAGAATCAAGCCACCCCGCCTGCTCACCACGGTCAAGTATCAATTGTATGCAGGCAATACAAATACTAAGAGTCAGAAAGCCGATCTTGTCGAAGGGCCGCTCCAGCCGCTGAGACTCGGGCAAATAAAGCAACAAGCCGAGGAATGACAGGATGCCCAATGGCAGATTGATAAAAAACACCCACCGCCAGGAATAATATTCAGTGAGATAACCACCAAGAGAGGGCCCCAGGATTGGGCCTATCATCACACCCATTCCCCAGAGGGCCATGGCCTTGCCATGATTGGCACGCTCATTGATATCAAGCAGAGTAGCTTGGGATAGTGGCACGAGCGCTGCGCCAAAAATCCCCTGCAGCATACGAAACACGACCATCTGGTCGAGCGAGGTTGCCATCCCGCACAAAACGGAGGTAAAGGTGAAACCACCAACCGAAAGCAACAAAATGGTTTTACGCCCGTAACGACCGGCGAGCCATCCTGTTGGCAGAGTCATGATGGCTGACGCAACAATATAAGACGTTAGCACCCATGACACCTGATCCTGCGTAGCCATCAAACTGCCCTGCATATGCGGCAAGGCAACATTGGCTATCGTGGTATCAAGCACCTGAATAATAGTCGCCAGCATCACCGCCAGAGTGACAATCTTTTTTTCTGCTGGAGCAATATGGGTTGGAGCACTCATGATGTGTCTGGAATCTACCGCCAGGGCAACTGTCTTTTATGCTTGGTATCTACAGAGACATTGGCACTCATCCCTGCCGTGAGTTCCGGCGCCGAAGGCAGCGCTTCCATGTCGAGTTTAACTGCAACCCGCTGGACAACTTTCACCCAGTTGCCAGAGCTGTTCTGCGCAGGCAGCAATGAAAATTCCGAGCCTGTCCCGGGTGTAATATTTGCCACTACTCCTTTCCATTCAAGATCAGGATAGGCATCGACTTTGATTACCGCGCTCTGGCCTGTACGCATCCAGGTCAGGTCAGTTTCCTTGTAGTTAGCCTCTACCCACATGTGGCTGTTATCGACCAGACTGAACAAGGGCACGCCGGCAGCAACAATCTCTCCCGGTTTGACTTCGAAGCGTGCCAGAATTCCGGCGATAGGAGCCGTGACTTCGACATGACCAAGATCCAGCATAGCCTTGTCACGTTCTGCGAGTGCCAGCTGATAATCAGGATGTTGTTCAACAGGCAAAGTCGGATCGACCAGTTTTGCTTTCACTACTTCGAGCGCCTGCCGGGTTATCTGCAGTTGCTTCAGTGCATGCTCTTCTTCATATGCTGCTTCGGCAACCTGAACATCGGAAATTGAGCCACTACCAGCAAGTTTACTGAGCCGCCCATGCTCCTGAACGTAATAGTTATGGTCGGATTCAGCGTTGCCCACATCCCCTATCTTGTTCAAATAATCAGCACGCAGGCTTTCTATGTCGCTGTGTACTTTCAGAATATTTGCTTCAGCGCGTGCCCGCGCAATTTTGTAGATCTGGTCATCAATGCGGAATAACAACTGCCCTGCTGTCACCCTATCATTATCCGCGACAAGGACATCCACTACCTTGCCTGAAAGCTCACTACTGATGTTTACCATCTCAGATTTCACGTAGGCATTTTCAGTGCTGATATTGCGTCCTCCCTGCAGATACAACCAGCCACCTGTAGCAGCAACCGCGACAGG
Source organism: uncultured Gammaproteobacteria bacterium (assembly GCA_903926285.1). Taxonomy (GTDB): domain Bacteria; phylum Pseudomonadota; class Gammaproteobacteria; order Pseudomonadales; family Pseudohongiellaceae; genus CAILUG01. The sequence continues at coordinate 540 of CAIYIP010000446.1, read as the reverse complement.
ACCGAACCAGAAAATGGCAATGCGAAACAGTCGTTTCAACCACGGCATGGCGAGACTACTCCTTGAGTTTATGTATGTTTAACCTGGTTTTGTGCTGAGATTGATGCGGACTCTGAGCAACAACGAAATCAGGTTCTGCTGCTCATCTTCGCTCAAGCCGGACACAGCTAGTTTACGAACTTCCTTGCCCAGTGCTCTGATTTTCTTCATCACAGGCACTACTTTTTCAGTGAGGAAAATGCGCTTGGCGCGTCGGTCATCAGGATCCGGCCGGCGCTCTACCCATCCGTCGCGTTCAAGCCTGTCCAACAAGCCAGTCATCGTAATGGGAGTTAACTCCATGAGTTCCGCCAGACGCTGCTGCTGCACACCATCTTCACGCAGCAGAAACGCCAATACCGACCATTGAGAACGCGTCAAGCCAATAGTCTGCGCGCGGCGATCGAATTCCCAGCGCAACATTCGGGCAACGTCATGAATGACGAAACCCAGGGCCTGATCAAAGTTATCTGCCATATCATCTCCCAACTTCCATGGAGG
>CAIYIP010000445.1 GCA_903926285.1 uncultured Gammaproteobacteria bacterium | reverse complement strand
GCCCGCACCGGTTCCCGCGAATTGTTTACGCTGTCTGTCGTTGCCATCGCGATAGGTATTGCCTACGGTGCTACGGCTCTCTTCAATGTGTCGTTTGCGCTGGGTGCGTTTTTTGCCGGTATGGTGATGCGCGAGTCTGAATTCAGTCATCGTGCGGCGGCCGAATCCCTGCCGTTGCGTGATGCGTTCTCTGTGTTGTTCTTCGTGTCGATCGGCATGTTGTTTGATCCAACGATCCTGATCAATCAGCCGTTGCATCTGCTAGGTGTGCTGGCAATCATCATGCTGGGCAATTCGACGGCGGCAGCAGTTCTGGTGCTGATCTTGCGTTATCCATTGAAGACGGCACTCGTCGTTGCAATGAGCCTCGCGCAAATTGGTGAATTCTCATTCATCCTCGGCGGGCTCGGCGTACAACTTGGGTTGTTGCCCACTGAAGGCATGAGCCTCGTGCTGGCTGCCGCCTTGATATCAATTGCGTTGAACCCCTTGCTGTTCGCCTCCATCAAACCGATACACCGCTGGCTGCTCAAACATTGCAAATTCGCGCGTGAGCTGGAGCACCGCCAGACACCTTTTGTCGATTTGCCAATGGGCACTGAGGCAAAATACCTGGAAGGCCAGGTGGTGCTGGTAGGTTTCGGTCGCGTTGGCCGCCGTATCGGCAAGGGCATGGATGAGAGTGGCATTCCCTATGTGATCGTCGAGCAGAACCGGGAAGTGGTAGAAAAACTTCGCAAGAGCGGCATGGCTGCCGTGGCAGGAGACGCGGCTGATCCTGCAGTGCTGATTCAGGCGCATATCATGCATGCTGCGATGCTGGTGATCGCCACTCCCGACCCGCTCAATGTCAGGCCGATGGCCGACACCGCACGCACACTTAACCCTGGCATAGAGATTGTGGTGAGAACACACAGCGAGGAGGAGTCGCAATTACTCAGCAAGGATGAAATCGGTACTGTGTTTTTCGGTGAAGAAGAACTCGCGCGCGGCATGACCACTCATGTGCTCGAACGTTTTGCGCGGGAAGCAGCGGTGGAAAATCTCCCACACTAACGTGCCATTCGTTTCGCATTGGTATATGTTCGCTGTAGCGGTGACCAATCTTCACAGAGGAAAGCTCTAGCCAAGGCATAAGTACTGGCAGCGCTAGTTGAGGCGTAAGCAATGGCTAGGTGCGCAAAATTTGCTGCAGATCCTGCTCTTCTGTTTAAGCGTTTTTACTCGGACCCCGATTATTCATCACGGCCCAGATGCGCGCGTAAATCCGGATAAAACTGGATGAAGGTGCCGTCGAAATCCCCATGCTCGATATGGCAGGCTGTGCACACATTGCCTTCTTCGGGAATTCTTGTGCTGGTCGCGTTGCGATCCGGGAACATGAAGAAGCCGTGACCATCGCCAAAGCGGCCCTTGTCGAGCACATGGATTTCCTGGCTGAACCGCGCGCCTTGCACGAAACCGGGTAGTTGTGGTTCCGACTTGCCTTCAGCGCGATAGAAACTTAGCAGAAACATGGTGCCGTCGGCGTAGGTTTTATTCTCCATGAAGTAGCGGTATGCGTTTGGTTCCATCTGCACAACACCAATAGCACCGGGATTCTGTGGATCGAAGGGTTCCTCGCCGTACTCACTACCAAGCGAAGCACCGCTCTGTATCCATTCTGCGAGGTTGGTTGGGTAACGCAGTTCGCCTGTTTCGGTGTATTGCGCGATGCCGAGATTGGTTTGCGCAAACGCGCTGGTGGCGGGGAACAACAGGACAAATAATAGTACTGAAAGGCTAGTGTGTTTCATGGATGTAATCCTTGTGTTGTGAGTACGGGGAGATGCTGGCGCTGCGGTTCAGTAAGGTCATTGGCTATTCAGTGAATACAGGAAAATCCGCGATTCACTTCTTCCAGCACCACTCCGATGCAATACGCGCTCCTTCGGCCAGCGCCTGGAATTTGAGCCACACGACTTGGGGGTCGATTGCCGCCTGGCCAACGTGGATGCTGAAGCCGCAGTCAGTTGCCGCCATTACATTTTCGCGACCGACAAGATCGGCGTAACGTTTGATGCGCTGTGCGACGAGTTCGGGATGTTCAACGTAATTCGACTGGCATTCGATGACGCCGGGACACAGGATTTTGCCGGGCGGCAGCTTCACTTTCTCGAACATTGACCACTCG
>CAIYIP010000444.1 GCA_903926285.1 uncultured Gammaproteobacteria bacterium | reverse complement strand
TAATTCCACCAGCCTCAAGAATTAAATCCAGTACCGTCATACCCTTTGCAAAGGGAATTGATATTGGCGATCTAACTGCACCGGTGACTCGGACCCTGGATATATAAACGTTACTGTTGATTTGAGAAACAATCACCGTCACTTGCGGATTGCGCAGCTGCGTCTCAAGCAGGGACGTAATGGTTAGGGCCAAACTTGCGGCATCAATATCATTTGCCAATAAATCTCCGATTAAGGGCATGGAAATATATCCATCCGGGCGTACTGGCACTGCTAGGGTGAGATCCGGGTTTCCCCACACACTGATGGTTAATACATCACCAGGTCCGATTTTGTATTTTCCGTCTGCGTCCACAGAGGTCGGGTCAGAAAAAACCACTAATGATTCGTCTGTATTATTGGAAGGACCAGAGGATGTGCAGCTAGCCAACAATAACATACAGGCTAAAAAACAAAATTTACGCATGCTAATTTTTCCTTTGCATATCAATGTTTTGCGCGGCATTTTTCATTATATAAGTATCAATATTGTACTTATTAAATGCTAATTATCAAATAGAACAGGTTCACAGATATTTATTTGAAATTAACCTCACCAATTTGACGGATTTTCAGAACCAATCCATCATCTATGTTTTAGATTATATTAAAAGCAAAATATTTTATGTGACAGAGTTGGGAAACCCTGATTTAGGTATGAGGGCAGAGTTTTCTATAAATTGAATAACGGCAATCGGGAGATTCTTTCCTCAATATCTTTGATTACGCTCTGAAATTTTGGCTGATTCACATCTCCATATTCTTTGAAAAATTTATCCTCTGACATAAATTCTGGCAAGTCTTTTAAATCCGGGATAAATGCATCCTCCGACACATTACCTGATAACTTTTCTTGTAAGAGCACAGCATATTGTGAATTAGATACTGCTAATTCCGCAAATCTCACTCCGGCCATGTCGGCTCCAACGTCAGTAAAACTGAATCCACTACCCCCAACTGATGAATCCTCAATCTCTTTCATGATCCCAACAGAATCAGCAAAATTGGTACTAGCATTTAGTTTTATAGCGGCGGATGTGATGAAGTGCTTTGCAAAGTCCTGCCTGCCTGAAAGGGTAACTTTATAACGCTTCAGAACAATAGAGTCAGCACTATCACCAAGTATTTTTGTAAAATTTATGTCCATGATATACAGCGCCATAACCATAATAGCGGCTCTGTTTTCCTCTACCGGATTGCCATTCCTTGATCGGGCAAATTCAAACATAGGCTTCAGAAGATCAACGAGTGACATGGTGGTTGGAAGTTCAGTATCACTAGTAATCTTGGCGAGATTTAGCGCATGCAATCTCAACCTTTCCTTCTCATCATCTTCAATTAATAAGTCTCTCCCACGAGCTGATACGACATCAATTAATTCTGGCTGCCATTTGTACGTGATTGTTACTTCGGATTGGTTAATCTTATAGCTGTCAACAGCATCAAAGATAACTGCATATTCTGGTATTTTTTTTCTTAATTTTTGATGCGCAAAATTCACAACAGTATTAGAAAGCCACCTGGGGAACTCCAGCGCACCCAATTTGAGCCTTTCTATTTTGAGATATCCGTTGTTGCTAGACATAGTCATGCGGAGGTTTAGATGCCCACCCCGCGTTTTTACACTGGAAACAGCAGTTATCAGGCCGTCACTAATATTCACTTCCGCCGCGCCATCCTGCTTGGCAACCTCCAGGATATAGTTTAACAATAGCTGGATATCCTCATCTCTGATTACAAGCGAGGCAACTGAACCAGACTGCAGGTTACGTGGATCAGACTTTTCTATAAAAGATCGTGTCTGTAGCAACTCTGCTGAAGAAACCAAACCCTCATCGATAACTGTCGGATAATTGCTTAGAATTAAAAACAGAAAAGTAAAAATCACTATTGAAATTAGTAGTAATGATGAAGCTAATACTTTCAGAAAAACGTTCACAAATTTTTATCCTGCAAACAATCCGAAGTCTTAAAATATTGCCAATCAGAGAACCTTCTCAAATCAGGCGAATTTTTATGCGATAGAGCCAATTTCGGAATGGACTGAACTAATAAATATTTATATATTGTTGGCTAGTTATTTTTTTATCGAGCAAATTACGCGTTCTATAGCTATTTTGGTTAACTAAAATGCGGTCTGCGTGGAATCATGTGGGTGGCTTTGCACAGATTTAGCGTTCCGCCAGCATACACGTCAGCACCTTGAGTCGTAAATATTCTTCGTCTCGTAATCCATAAGCCCACCGCTGGATCACCCTAATCTAGTTGTTCGGCTCTTCAAGAAATACCAATGACACTTTGTTGTCAG
>CAIYIP010000443.1 GCA_903926285.1 uncultured Gammaproteobacteria bacterium | reverse complement strand
CGGCGAACCTGACAGGGTAAAAGTGAAGATGATGTCGGATCTCAATACCGATGACCTGGTCGGCAACCATATTATTTATCTAGGCTACCTAAGTGGTTTGCAGGGGCTTAATGACCTGATGTTTGCCGCTTCCAGCCTTGCCCTTGGCATGACTTACGATGAGCTGCAGGACCTGGATCACAATGTGTCCTATACCAGCAGTTCCGGGCTTTCCGTGGGTGAAAACAGTTATCGCGATTACGGTATGTTATCGACGTTTCCAGCACCAGGGGGGAATCAGTTTGTGCTGTTGGCCGGCATGCGGGACGAAGGGCTTATTAATCTTGCCGAGGAAGTGACGGATGTTGCCAAGCTTGATGCCCTGGGGCAGAAGTTAGGTGAGGCGGCTGATAACACGCAACCAGCCTTTGAAGCCTTATATGAAGTGCGCGGATACGATAATACAAATTTCGATGCAAGCCTGGTGTACAGTCAGAAGCTTGATACGAAGGTGGTCTGGGAAACCAGACTTATAGGAGAGTTCTAGTTGATCCGGAGACATTATTCTCCGGATCAAGCAGAAAGAAGGCCGGCTTACTTGGAAGCGGTAATCTGCAGTTTTATTTCCGCAGTCACTTCACTGCCCAATGACAGCGCAACAGTGAATTCACCAATTTCGCGCAATGCACCAGCGGGCAGCAATACTTCGCTCTTCTCAATAGGTTGGCCTGCCAGAGTAATGGCATCAGCGATATCGCGGGTGCCTACTGAACCAAACAGCTTGCCTTCGTCGCCAGCATTGGCAGCGATGGTGATGCTCATGCCATTGAGTTTAGCAGCACGCGCCTGGGCAGCAGATAGTTTGCCTTCGGCAACTTTCAGCAGCTCTGCTCTGCGAGTTTCGAAATTTGCCAGGTTTTCCTTGGTCGCAGGAATGGCCTTGGTAAAGGGGAACAAAAAGTTACGGGCATAACCTGATTTAACGTTGACCTTGTCGCCTACGTTGCCCATGCGGCCTACTTTTTCCAGCAAGATAACTTCCATTGCAAACCTCGTTTAATCTTTGTGTAAATCGGAATTATTTTTTCAAGCGTTTACGAATATCAATAACACTATCGGTAAAACCCAGCATTACGACCAATGGCATCATAATCGGCGACATCAGGACCAGCACCAGATAGGTGATGACCAGCCAGATCGCCCCCAGTTTCAGGCTGGCTACGGCGGAGTGTATAACCGCCAGGCCGACTAACATGGGTATCACGCAAAACAAGGGCAGCAATTCTGCGAGCGGGCTAATGCCATATATCCCCACGATACAGATACCGAATAAAACCGCCATCAGCCTCGGGTCGATCCGCAGGTTATAAAACTCCTGCCCGAACCCCCCCGGGTTATACAACCTGGCTTGCGATGCCCTTGCCGCCATTAATGCAGCAGTGAACAGCAGCATGTGCACCGCACCGTAAAAACTCATCAGCAGCAAAACTATCTGCGCTGGTGTGGCATCGACCATTTCCTGACCCTGCGGAATCTGCAGGGGCTGGCCGGCCTCTATCCTTTCGTTTATCGCTAGTTCGATTGCCTGTTCAAATCCTGCCAGGTAATCCAATCGCAAGGGCAGGCTTAACTGCAAAACCAGACCTAGTACTGTGGCTGTCAGCAATACTTTCTGCCATGACTGCGTGTTGCTGAGCAGCCAGGCCAACGCTGTTGTCCCTACCAGGACAATGACGGGGCTTGTACTTCCACCCAGCCAGTGCAAACCTGCGGACAATAAAGCCCACAGCAATACGATCAATCCTTCCTGCAAACCCCTGCGTAGCACTACGAGTGCAACAACTGCTGCGCTTAGTGGATACAGCAGGGGAACCAAGCCAAAAAGCACCGCAACGAGTATTGCCTGGCGTCGGCCAGACATTGCATATTCGGCTAACCCGCGCATGAGGTTTTCGGCTGGTCTTGTAACTGTCTATTAAACTTCGTGTGAATCCGTATAAGGAATCAGGGCCAGAAAACGCGCCTGTTTGATGGCAGTAGCCAATTGACGCTGATAACGCGCTTTGGTGCCAGTTATACGGCTCGGCACAATTTTTCCGGTTTCGGAAACGTTGGCTTTAAGTGTTTCGAGATCTTTAAAATCGATTTCGGTGATGCCTTCTGCGGTGAAGCGGCAGTACTTACGGCGTCGGAAAAAACGCGCCATGATGATTCTCCTGTAACTTTATGCTTTGAATACCTGGATTAACTG
>CAIYIP010000442.1 GCA_903926285.1 uncultured Gammaproteobacteria bacterium | reverse complement strand
CCCTATCTTGGGGTAACAATCGACCAGTTGATCGCCCAGGAATTCGGCAAGGACACCATCCTGTCATCTATTCAGCTCGGCGTAGAAGACGCCGGCAATTATGGCAACTGCAACTGGGGTTACAGCTGCGCGTATACTAACTCGGTTTCCTGGACTTCTCCCACATCGCCGCTGCCTACCGAGATCAACCCGCGTGTGGCCTTCGAGCGTCTGTTCGGCGATGGTGCGAGCCCTGAGGAACGCCGTCGCGGTCGCGAGCTTAATGCCAGTATTCTCGATTCCGTGACCAGCAAGATCCCCGAGTTTAAACGCAACCTTGGCAAGGGTGACCAAGTGCGACTCGACACTTATCTTGAAAACGTGCGCGAACTGGAACGCCGTATCCAGATTGCGCTCAGCAACGCTGTTACAGAGCCTTCCGAAGAAGTGCCTTTTGGTATACCGCAGAGCAAGGATGTGCATTTCAAGCTGATGTTCGATCTGATTGCACTCGCATTTGAAGCGGACATCACGCGCTCCGCCACGATGATGATGGGCCGTGATCTTTCCGGCTTCAGTTATCCGGAGTCGGGTTCTACCGGCGGCTGGCATGCTTCATCGCATCACGGCGACAAGCCTGCCAACATCGCCAATTACGCGAAGATGAATCGTTATCATGTCAGCATTGTGGCCGGCTTCCTCGAAAAGCTGCGTAATATTCCGGAAGGTGATGGCAACATTCTCGATCACATGCTGCTTTATATGGGCAGCAACATGGGCAACTCGCATCGCCATGCGCATGAAAAAGTGCCTGTGATCCTGGCCGGTGGCATCGACGGTACTTACAAGGGCAATCGCCATTTTGTGTATCCCGACAACACGGAGAAAACCTCGAACATGCTGCTGACGATACTGCAGCTGTACGGCATCCAGCGCGACAGCATAGGCGAAAGTACCCACATGCTCGACATTGTGTAGTTGTTGATAGTGGCTTTGATTCTGACTGTGTTTGTATTGATGTATTAACCCGGACTGGGGTGAGGTAGAAGTAGATGAGATGGCGCGTTTTCCAAGTCCTGCTGGCGATGATTGTTGCAGCAGGCATGACAACTTTTACATTACCCGCAGTTGCCCAGAGTGCTGCACGACCACAGGTAAAGCTGCCCGAAGGCCCGGTGCGCAGTGTACTTCTCAAGAATTGCGTATCGTGCCACGGCATCGATGACTACGCGTTTCACGCGATGGACCGCAAAGGCTGGCAGGAGCTTATCAATACTTTGCACAAGGAACAGCGTGGAGTTGTTCTCAGCAGAAGAGATGAGCGCATCCTGCTCAATTATCTGGAGGAAAATTTCGGCACTGAATCAGTGCCGTTTCCGCGCAATTACGTGGCTTCTGAAATCACTGAATTCTTCGATAATCCGCAAGCCAGGATTTTTCTCGAGGGAACGTGTACCGAGTGCCATGAATTGCGCGTGTTCGAGCACAGAAAGGATGTCCCCGGCTGGCGTGCACTTGTGCTCGACATGCGTGAACGCGGTGCCTCCATCGCTGACCTTGATATTGAAAAACTCGTGGAATGGCTGGGGAGAGTGCGCGGTACCAATCCGGTGGAGTAAGTTGCCTGTAGTTTGCGCAGCAGCACCTGGCTAACTTTTGAATTTGCAGCTTTCGTGCATAAACTTGCTGTGACTATGTCCAAATTTTTTCCAGAGACTCCCAGGATGTTACGCAGACCTTCGTTCCTGATCGCCATTCCCATACTGCAGCTTGTCCTTGCCCACTCAGCGCTCGCCGCAGAGCTTGCTGATGCGGCGATGAACAATGACCTCGAAAGACTACAAACCCTGCTTGCCGCCAGCGCCGATGTGAATGAAGCCCAGGCTGACGGCACTACTGCGTTGCACTGGGCCGTGCAGCGTGATGATCTGCAGAGCGCAGAGATGCTCATTCAGGCTGGCGCTAATCCTGATGCCACAAATCGTACGGATGCCAAGCCGTTACAGCTCGCGGCGCTCAACGGCAACGCAGCGATGTTAAGCCTGCTTATCGAAGCAGGTGCTGATCCCAACGCACCGCAAACTATAAACAACGATACTGCACTGATGATTGCTGCACGCACAGGCGTGCCGGCGGCCGTGCAGGTATTGCTGGAGCACGGCAGTGAGGTTAATGCGCAGGAAAGCTGGGGTGGAACGACGCCGCTGATGTGGGCTGTTAATGAAAATCATGTCGAGGTGATCAAACTGCTGCTCGCCAGTGGTGCAGAAGTTAACAAGGCATCGCTGTTTGTCGCGCCTGATACCGGTCGAGGTTTTGAAGGTTCACCGTTGCGTGGCCGTTCGTCCGAAGAGGAGGGACCGGTGCAGGGTGCCACCGGTGAATTTACGCCGCTGATATTTGCAGCGCGCGAAGGTCACCTCGAAGCGGCACAGGTGCTCGTGGCTTCGGGTGCCGACGTTAATGCGCTTGCTGCCGATGGCAAGAATGCTCTCGGCATGGCCATCTTCAACGGCCACTACGACCTCGCTGCGTTTCTGGTCGACAGTGGCTCGGGTGTCGACCAGGCCGATGCGCGCGGCTTTACGCCGCTGTTTTGGGCCGTTGATCGCCGCAACATGGAAACCGCACCTAACTTTCCGTGGACAGTGACTGAAGACCCGTTCTTTCTCGTCAGAAAACTGCTCGAAGCCGGTGCCAACCCGAACAGGGTGGTAAACGACACCCCCCAGGCGCGTATGCGTGGCGGTTCGCCGCGTATCGTATTTGCTACACCTTTGATGCGCGCCGCTTTTTCCGGCGATCTGGAACTCGTGAAGTTGCTGCTTGAATTTGATGCTGATCCGGATCTTAAATCCCGCGACAATGAAACCGCGCTGGCAGCCGCGGCAGGTCTCGGCTTCGTGATGGGATTCCACAAAGAGCGACCGCTCACCGAACGCCTTCAGGTCATCAAGCTGCTGGTGGAACTCGGCGGCGACGTCAACTGGCAAGACAACTACGGGATTTCACCCCTTATGGTCGCAGCCAACCTTGGCGACATTGCGATCATCCAATACCTGGTTGATCAGCGTGCTGACCTCGGCGCCTACGATCTCGGCAAAAAGAACGACGGCATTTTTGGCGCGAGTATTGAACCACTCATGCCAATTGATTATGCCATCGGCGTTGGCACGTTTCGGCCCAACAATGCTGTGGTATTCAATGAAGCTGCAGTTGAACTCATGAGTCGCCTGATGTCTGAACGCGGCATTGCGCACACGACATCCGAATGCACCTTGCGCGGCTTTACCTGTTCGGCGGCTGACATGGACCCGAGGGATGTAACGCCGCTGGGTATAGAACGCGCCAGGGCAATGCAGACAGGTCATCAAGTCGATGACGCGACAACTGGCAAGGGCCTCATAGTCGAAGAGCCTGCAAGCATTCAATGATTTGATTGCAGAACTTTTCTTGATCTGAAGAATTTTCGATTTTTGGGTATCTGGGGGACGCGATGAAACGGGGAACAAGTATATTAAGGCCCGCAAGTCTTTCAGCTGTGTTTTTGCTGATCATGGCAACAACTGCAGGAGCGCAACCCGCACTGACTGCGGAGCAGAAGTCCCAGTTCGATGAATACTGTCTGGGTTGTCATAACTTCGATGATTTCGCTGGCAGCCTCGATCTTTCTGCTGTTCTTGATGATGAAATGAACAGCCATTCCGAGACCTGGGAAAAGGTCATCCGCAAGCTGCGCGCGGGCATGATGCCCCCACCCGGTCAGCCACGTCCCGCATGGAACGACTACGCAGCACTCACTGAACAACTTGAAGCTGGTATCGATAGCACCGCTACCCAAAACCCTGGCGCGTTGATGCTGCATCGTCTGAACCGCAGTGAATATGCCAACGCCATCCGCGACATGCTCGCGCTCGAAATCGACACTACCAGCATGTTGCCGGCTGATACCTCGGCACGCGGCTTTGACAACAACGCTGGCTCGCTCACGATTTCACCAACGCTGCTTGAAGCCTACACCACCGCGGCTGCAAGGATTGCGCGCATGGCAGTGGGTTTCTGGAGCTCACCAACAGAGGCCATCTTTATAGCGGCTGGTGATACTTCGCAAAACCAACAGCTCGAAGGTTTACCTTTCGGCACGCGGGGCGGCCTCGCTGCCCGCCATAATTTCCAGGCGGATGGCGACTATACGTTTTACATCCAGAATTTTGGCGTGGGCAATTTCATCGCAGGTGAAAAACTCGAATTAAGTATCGATGGCAAACGTGTACATTTATTCGAGTATGCAGGCGTTGGCCTCAATGAAGGTGGTAATGCCGACAAGGACGGCGCGCTTGAAATTACGTTGCCGGTCAAGGCGGGCGCACATCTGATCGGTGCAACCTTTCTGCTGACAAATTACCGGCCAAGTCTCGACACGATCCAGTCTTTCGACCGGTTGTCGCTCGACAACGAAAGTTTTCCGCAGGTGCTCAAGCATCCCGCAATTGGTTTGATCAAGGTGATTGGGCCATTCAACGCTGAGCGGCCACTGGACTCACCGAGCGTGCACAAGGTTTTTACATGCCAGCCCGCCAATGCAGATGCAGAGCCAGCATGTGCACGCGAGATTTTCAGCACACTCGCACGCCAGGCCTATCGACGCCCGGTAACTGACGCAGATGTTGCAGTACTCATGAATTTTTACGAGATGGGTCGCAGCGCAGGTGCATTTGCCGATGGCATTGAACTCGGCTTGCGCCGACTGCTCGTCGATCCGGAATTTCTGGTACGCACCGAACGTGAACCGGCAGCACTTGCCCTCGGCGCCAGTTACGCAATCACCGATCTGGAGCTTGCCTCGCGCCTGTCATTTTTTCTCTGGAGCAGTATTCCTGATGAAGAGTTATTGAGTCTCGCGAGTGAAAACAAACTCAGCGAACCGCAAGTTCTGCAGCAACAGGTACGGCGCATGCTAGATGATCCGCGCTCTGCGGCACTCGTGAAAAATTTTGCCCAGCAATGGCTGTACTTGCGCAATCTTCCTTCCACTTCACCCGATGGCATCTTTTACCCGAACTGGGATGATGAATTGCGCATGGGGTTTCAGCGTGAAACCGAACTACTCTTCGAAAGCATCCTTCGCGAAGACCGCAGCATTCCTGATTTGCTTGATGCCGACTACACCTTCGTCAATG
>CAIYIP010000441.1 GCA_903926285.1 uncultured Gammaproteobacteria bacterium | reverse complement strand
GCAGTTTTAACAGTAACGGGCTGCAGCCGCGTTATGCCTGGTATTTGTGGCTCCGCAGAAACAAATACCAGCGCCGAAGCGCTTGCCGCAAATTCAACACTCAGTTTGTCGCGCACAACTTCCATAAGCGCATCTAGCGTGGCGCACCGCAGGATATCGAGTATCACCATGCGCGTTTTTTCAAACAGCGTGTCGTTTTCGTGCGCGTTGTGTAGAAATTCATGCGCCTGTTCCTGCAACAGATCGAGGCGTTCGCGGAATACCGCCACCTGGCGTTCGAGCAGCGAAATTGCCTTGCCACTTGGGTGCGGAATACTCAGCTGCAACAACAGGTCGGACTGGTTCTGAAAAAAATCCGGATGCTGTTTGAGCCAGTTGGCAACGGTGGTTTCGTCTATGCCGACAGAGATGGCTGAGTCGGCAACGGCTGGGGTAGAACCTTCGTGGTCGTGGGCAGTTCCATTGGGGGTGCCGTCGGTGCTGATTGTCATAATTCTATTTGTCCTTCAAAAACAGTTGCTGTCGGTCCGGTCATCCAGACGGAATGCTGGCCGCCATTCCAGCGGATACGCAACGTACCACCGCGGGTATTTACTGATACTTCTTCTGCGAGCAAGCCGCGCAGGCGTCCTGCAACTACAGCAGCACAAGCACCGGTGCCACACGTCAAAGTTTCGCCCGCACCGCGCTCATACACGCGCAATTTTATCGAGTTGGCATTAACCACCTGCATGAAGCCGGCATTGACGCGTTTGGGAAAACGCGGGTGGTATTCGACCAAAGGACCGATCTCAGCTACCGGTGTATTCTCTGTATCAGCCACAACCATCACGGCATGAGGATTACCCATGGAAACTGCAGAAATTTCGTAGTCTTTGCCCGCTACCTGCAGCGGATATGTCACAGCCTGCTGGTCTGCCTGAAAAGGAATTAACGCTGGCGCGAGAATTGGCGAGCCCATATCGACTGTTACTGTGCGGTTGGGGCCAAGACTCGTGCGAATTGTGCCTTTGGCCATCTCGAACACAAGTTCGGTTTTGGCAGTGAGCCCCTGATCAACCACAAACCGCGCGACACAGCGCGCACCGTTACCACAGTGTTCCACTTCGCCACCATCGTGGTTGAAGATGCGATACGCAAAGTCACAACCAGCAACTGTTGAGGGTTGGATGATGAGCAACTGGTCGAAGCCAACACCTGTCTGGCGGTCGGACCACGTACGGATCAGTTCAGTCGTCAGCACAAGTTGCTGGCGCACGAGATCCAGGACCATGAAGTCGTTGCCGAGACCGTGCATTTTGGTGAACTTCAACAACATGCCGTCTTAATCCAGTAGGGTTTCAAGCGCCATTTGCTCGGCATAGGTTTCGCGGCGCCGCACAAGCGTGTGCTTGCTTCCGTCGACCATGATTTCGGCAGCACGGTTGCGCGAGTTGTAATTCGAACTCATCGCAAAACAATAGGCACCCGCTGAACACACGGCGAGCAGGTCGCCCTGCTGCAATGCGAGTTTGCGGCCGCGGCCCAGAAAATCAGCGGATTCACACACAGGGCCTACGAGGTCCCAGGAGTTGATGGGGCTGCCCGGGGCCGGAAGTTCGACAGGGATGATATTCATCACGGCCTGGTACAAGGCGGGACGGATGATATCGTTCATTGCGCCATCAATAATCGCAAAATTCTTGTGTGCGCTTGGCTTCAAGTATTCAACACGCGTGAGCATCACCCCGGCATTGGCGGTAATGAAGCGGCCCGGCTCAAACACCAGCGTCAGCTTGCGCGCGCCGACGCGTGCGGAGATCGCGTCCATGTAGTCCTGCGCGAGCGGCGGCAACTCATCGGTGTATTGCACGCCAAGGCCACCACCGAGATCGAGATGACTGACGGCAATGCCTGAGTCCTGCAATTTGTCGATGAGATCCAGCATGCGATCAAGCGCATCAAGAAACGGCGCGAGGCTCGTGAGCTGCGAACCGATATGACAATCGACGCCAATGATTTTTATGCTGGGCAACCTGCTGGCTTTTTGATAAATCGCCAACGCGTCATCAATTGGAATGCCGAACTTGTTGTCCTTGAGCCCCGTGGAAATATAGGGATGGGTCTTGGCATCAACATCCGGATTCACCCGCAGGGAAATATGCGCAGTGCGGCCGAGACTTTTGGCAACCGCAGAAAGCCGCTCGAGCTCAGGTACGGATTCGACGTTAAAACAATGTATGCCCATCTCGAGCGCATACTGCATTTCGGCCATAGTCTTGCCCACGCCCGAAAATATGATTTTGTCGGGAGCGCCACCCGCGGCGAGCACACGCACCAGTTCGCCGCCAGACACAATGTCGAAACCACAACCGAGGCGCGCCAGCACATTGAGCACGGCAAGATTGGCATTGGCCTTGACCGCATAACAAATCAGGTGCGGGCGATGGGCAAGCGGCGTGTAATAGGCCATGAACTGCTGTTCGAGCTTGGCCCGCGAATAGACAAAACAGGGAGTACCGTAAGTTGCTGCAAGTTCTTTGAGCGAAACATCTTCAGCGTATAGCTGGTTGTTGCGGTAGTTGAATGCGTTCATGGCTGACTCAGTTTCTGTTTTTTTATCTGCCTGCAGCACTGACGGCCTGCACTGCAGGTGGCGGTACCAGGGGGCCTTTCTGACCACAGCTGGACAGGGTAATACAACACAACACAAGCACGACTAGGGTTTTCATAATGATTATAGCTGGGTTTGGCAGAAAGACCGGGATTATAGCGGGTTGGTCATGAGAATGCTTGGAACATCACACCTGGAAATGTGGGGAAATTGTCCGTCCTGGCGCTTCAATTACAGGCAACAATTTTTATGCAAAATCACGACTTTTGTGCTTGTCAGTCTGCCGTGTTATTCCACAGTTTGATCTACTGCCTTCGGGACAGTGAACGAAGAAATAAGGCGCACGCCATGCTGAGGTGGCAACCGTCAGTGATCCCGAGTTCAATCAACCAGTCGTCTTTCCGAAACATCTGCAGAAAACCCATGATCTCCTTGTAAAACGTAACCATTGCCTGCCCGTTTTTTGCTGTAGAGCAATGCGCTGCAATTGCTGCGAGGCACAAATATGTGGAAGGAAGGCTGGTCTAGGGGACCTTGTTATGGATTTCCGGTTCCGGCCCCGCCACATGATGCAGATGTGAGGATCGCTCCTCCAAAGAACGTTCTGGTTGTTGATAATGCAGCATCTGGCCGAGCATGTCAGGCGTAACCAGTATTACGCCGCCGGGACTTATACGAAAGCGACGAGCGTCTTCCACAGGGTCGTAACCTATTTCGGTGTTGTCCGGAATAACAGTTTCCTTGTCTATGATGGCTTTGCGTATACGGCAGTGCTTGCCAATGATGACATCCGGCAGGATTATCGAATCCTCCACAAGACTGCAGTCATTCACCATCACACTGTTGAATAACAATGAGTGCCTGATGGTAGCGCCTGCAATGATTGAACCACCCGAAACCATGGAATCAATCGCCACCCCCCTGCGCCCTTCTTCATCGAACACAAACTTGCTGGGTGGCACCTGTTCCTGTGAAGTCCAGATCGGCCATTCCTTGTCGTACAGATTGAGTTCAGGCGTAACCCCTATCAACTCCATGTTCGCCTGCCAGTAGCTGTCGAGTGTCCCAACGTCGCGCCAATAGGCCTGCGTCGTGGAATTGCCTGAACTGAAGGGATAGGCATATACAGGGTATTTGCCTATCAGGCCCGGGATGATGTCCTTGCCGAAGTCATGGCTGGAACATTCACCCAAATGCGCGTCGCGCAGCAGTTGCTCGATCAGAAATGACGTTTTGAATATGTAAATGCCCATGGAAGCCAGTGCCATGCCCGGTTTGCCAGGAATGGCTTGTGGGTATTCCGGCTTTTCATGGAATGCCTGAATGCTGTTGGAAGGCGATACTTTCATGACACCAAAAGCACTTGCCTCAGCAAGAGGCACTTCAACGCAGCCTATGGTGAGGTCAGCCTGCCGCTCCACATGGCTTGCGAGCATCGGGCCGTAATCCATCTTGTAGACATGGTCGCCGCAGAGGATCAGCACGTATTCCGGATGATGACTGCGGATGATGTCCAGGTTCTGGTATACCGCATCAGCCGTGCCGCTGTACCACGAACTTTCTATACGCTGCTGTGCGGGCAGCAATTCCACAAATTCGCCGAATTCGCCGCGAAAATAGCCCCAGCCTTGCTGGATATGGCGAATCAGGGAATGTGCCTTGTATTGGGTCAGGATACCAACCCGACGGATGCCGGAGTTGACACAGTTGGAAAGCGGAAAATCAATGATCCTGAACTTGCCACCAAAATGCACTGCGGGCTTGGCGCGCCACTGCGTAAGCTCCTCCAGGCGTGTACCGCGGCCTCCCGCCAGGATCAGGGCGAGGGTATTGCGCGACAGGCGAGTGGCAAAACGATCCGTATACATGGCAGTCCGTTGGCAGCCAGAGCTGCAAATATCAAGCAGCAACCATCAAGCGGTTTGGGCAAGCGCAGACTCGCTGGTCGCATCATCACGCACCAAAGCCTGCAGGGCCGGCATATTCAGAATTTTGATGTCGCGCCTGTCGACACTGATGATATTTTCAGCGTGCAACTGGGCAAAGAGTCGACTAATCGTTTCGAGTGCAAGGCAGAGATAGTTGGAAATATCCGTGCGGCTCATAAACAGGTGTAATTGGTTGGCATCGTAACCGCTCTGCGCCATACGCGCCGAGATATCCAGAAGAAAAGTACCGAGTCGGCGTTTTGCACACAATTTGCCCAGCGCAAAGATCATGTTGCGGTCACGTGAAATAGTACGACTCATGATCTTCATGAGAGGCACCATCCTGCTGATGCCATTCATGTTGTATTCGCTGAGATTCAGAAGATTGTCCGAGCCAATGCTGCTTTTCCTGGCTGGAGAACCCGTAAACAGCGACAACGGAATTTTGCATATGCTGCCTGTATCCAGCGCTTCGACGCTATCGTTGTAGAAGCCAGTTTCGATCCCGTCTATGCCGAATATTTCCCCGGGAAAATGAAAGCCGGTCACCTGCATTACACCATCAGCATCAATGAAAAAAGATTTGAAGAATCCTGATCTGACCATGTAGATGCCATCAAACTTATCACTCGCGCGGAACACGGACTGACCAGGCTGAATCGTTTTTTGCAGCATGCCGGATTCGCCATCCAGCTGCTGGCCAGAGACCAGCTCGTAGGCAGGACACACAGGTTTTTTCATGCAGCTCTGGCAATGACGACAATGACTGGCTCTTTCATGATGATCGCGGTTTATGGCAACTACATTCTGTACTATTCCGTTCACAATAGACCCTCCCTGGAATTTTCAAAGTGATTTAATAACTAACGCTGGCGTGTCCGTGGCCAGAAAATCCGCTTGCGCTTGGAAAATTTATTTCAGCATGTTTTCGATCCACATCAGACCAATGCAGCCATCATCCTGATGCACTACGAAAGCCTTTAAACTCAGCTTGCCATCTGCACTAGGTTGCCCGGACTCGAACATAACGTTGACAATACTGCTGTCGTCCAGATCTACCACTTCGCCGTACACCGATACTCCGCCCGGACAGATATCACGGGTAGTGAACCCGCCCAGGAACCTGCCACCCTGGCTCACCGACACACATAAAATGGCCTTTTTGCGTTCTCCGATGCGATGTTCCATGACACGGTCCTTTTCAGATTGAGCAACAATAGTGACTCGAGGAATTTATAAATCAGGCAAAATGGGGCGAAACAGTATCGCGCCTCACCTGCACGCGAATTGCGGTAAATCAAATTGATGCTAGTTTGTTTGCAGAAGCGAAACCTATTCGCGAGGGGTTGTATTGTGAATGATAAGCCGCAGTCTGGTCGAGCACAGACGCATCGACCTCAGGTGCGGCCCAGCGTCTTTTAATCGACTTTTCTTACCGCGCCCTTGTCGGCACTGGTTGCCATCGAAGCGTACGCACGCAATGCTTTCGATACTTTGCGCTCGCGCTGCTCGACGGGTTTCCAGGCATGGCCACCTTTGCGATCCATTGCTGTGCGACGTATTTCAAGCTCTTCGTCACTGACAGCCATGTTTATCGTTCGATTTGGAATGTCGATCTCGATGATGTCACCTTCCTGAACGAGGCCGATTGCGCCGCCTTCTGCCGCTTCGGGTGAAGCATGGCCAATAGACAAGCCGGAAGTGCCGCCGGAAAAACGCCCGTCAGTCAGCAATGCGCAGACTTTACCAAGGCCCTTGGATTTGAGATAAGACGTTGGATACAACATTTCCTGCATGCCTGGGCCGCCACGCGGACCTTCATAACGGATTATCACGACGTCGCCCGGTTTGATCTGATCGGCGAGGATCGCCTTCACTGTGCTGTCCTGGCTTTCGAAAACACGTGCGGGGCCGGAGAATTTGAAGATGCTTTCATCGACGCCCGCGGTTTTGACGATGCAGCCATCTTCGGCGATGTTGCCAAAGAGCACCGCGAGTCCACCTTCCTGGCTATAGGCAAAAGGCACGTCGCGGATACAGCCTTTTTCACGGTCGGCATCAAGTGTGTCCCAGCGTGTGGACTGGCTGAAGGCTGTCTGGGTTGGAATTCCGGCCGGACCAGCGCGGAAAAATTCCTGCACACTCGTATCACTGGTGCGCTTGATATCCCATTTTTGCAATGCATCTTTCATTGTCGGACTGTGAACGGTGCTTACATCGGTATGCAGCAGGCCGCCTCGCTCAAGTGCACCGAGAATACCCATCACGCCACCGGCTCGATGCACATCTTCCATGTGATACAGCGGAGTTGATGGCGCCACCTTACACAGCTGCGGCACCTTGCGTGACAGGCGATCAATGTCTTGCTGGTTGAAATCCAGCTCGGCTTCCTGCGCAGCAGCGAGCAGATGCAGGATGGTATTGGTGGAACCACCCATCGCGATGTCGAGTGTCATGGCATTTTCAAAGGCCTTGAAATTGGCGATGGAGCGCGGCAGCACCGAATAGTCGTCTTGTTCGTAGTAGCGCTTGCAGAGCTCGACGATGGTTCGACCAGCTTGCAGGAACAGTTGTTCACGATCGGAGTGTGTTGCAAGCAATGAACCATTGCCGGGCAACGACAAACCCAGTGCTTCGGTCAGGCAGTTCATCGAGTTGGCCGTGAACATGCCGGAACACGATCCGCAGGTAGGACAGGCTGAACGCTCGTAGTCATCAACCTGCTCATCAGTGAACTTGTCGTCAAATCCGGCAACCATTGCATCAACAAGATCGAGCTTGATCGGTTGTGGCGCAAGTTTGGTTTTGCCTGCTTCCATCGGGCCGCCTGAAACAAATACCACTGGCACGTTCAAGCGTAGGGCAGCCATCAGCATGCCGGGCGTGATCTTGTCGCAGTTGGAAATACACACGATTGCATCTGCGCAATGTGCATTAACCATGTATTCGACAGAGTCCGCGATGATCTCGCTAGAGGGCAAGCTGTACAACATGCCATCGTGGCCCATAGCAATGCCGTCGTCGACAGCGATGGTATTGAATTCCTTCGCCACGCCACCGGCACGTTCAATTTCACGCGCCACGAGCTGGCCAAGATCTTTCAGATGCACATGGCCGGGCACAAATTGGGTAAAGGAATTGGAGACGGCAATGATGGGCTTGTTGAAGTCGCCATCTTTCATACCAGTGGCGCGCCAGAGCGCACGCGCGCCTGCCTGGTTACGACCCTGGGTGGTGGTATGCGAACGGTATTTTGGCATGGTGTTTCCTCGGTGCCGGATATAGACCAGCAGTTATAAAGATTTGCTTGGCACCATACTGACTGGCGCTTACTAAAGGCCTTGTCCATGAAAGTGCAGGGGAATCGTTCGCATGGATGCGAACGGAAGCTACAGGGACGTACTTGCGCGGTCCCCGGAATCTTCATGGACAAGGCCTTTAGTAAGCGCCAGTCCAGCCAGCATAATTCTTCCTGCTTCAATCACTGCGAACAGATCACCCAAGCAGTTTCACAAATATTTTCGAATTACGCTGATAGTTGTACAGCGACTTTTTCTTTTCCGGCAACTCATCCACGGAGCTCGCCACAAAGCCACGCTCGACAAACCAGTGCGGTGATTTTGTAGTCAACACGAATAGGCGACTCAGGCTAAGCTTGCGTGCATTTTTCTCGATCTGTTCCAGAATCATCTGGCCGCGGTTGTGATTGCGATATTCAGGGTGGGTTGCCATACACGCAACTTCGCCGCTCTGGCTGTCTTGCGGATACAAGGCGCCACACGCGATGATCATGCCTTCACGTTCGATGACGACGAACTGTTCGATTTCCGCTTCCAATAATTCGCGCGAGCGATGCACAAGCACGCCCTCTTCCTCAAGCGGTTCGATCAGCTCGAGTATACCGCCCACGTCCTTGATGGTTGCTGGCCGCAGCTGTTCGTATAATTCCTGCGTAATCAGCGTGCCGATACCATCTCGTGTGAACAGTTCGATCAGCAGCGCGCCATCATCTTCATACGAAATCACTTGTGAACGCTTGACTGTGGCGCTGCAGGCCTTGACGCTGACTTCAAGGTTGCGCAGTTCTTCATCAATGCCGTTCTGTTCGATTTTCTGTTTGATCAGCGCGAGTGCTTCTTCGGCGCTGAGCTTGCTGATGCGCTCACCATCCTGGTCGAGAATGCCGGCTTCGTTGCCGTAGATCAGCAGTTTGTCTGCCTTAAGTGCAATCGCGGTATTGGAGGCAACATCTTCGACAGTCAGGTTAAACACTTCGCCCGTGGGCGAATAACCGAGGCTCGGCAGCAGCACGATGTTGCCGTTGTCGAGTTGTTTGCGAATGGCGTCGGTTTCAACCTTACGCACTTCACCCATCAGGCCGTAGTCGATGCCGTTCTGGATGCCGAAGGGTTTGGCCATCACGAAATTGCCGCTCGCGAGTGTGATGTCGGCACCATGCATCGGTGAGTTGATCAGGCCCATCGAAAATGTCGCTTCGATATCGATACGTAACTTGCCGATCACATGTTTGATGACATCAAGACTGGCGGCATCAGTGATGCGGACGGTGTTGCGGGATTGTGCCGTGATCATTTCCTGCATGTTGGTACTCAAGCCCTTGGCTTCGAGCGCGTCATTGATTTGCGGCCGCGCGCCATACACCAGCACCAGCTTCACGCCCAGACTGTTGAGCAGCGTGATGTCGTGGGCAATGTTCCAGAAGTTGTCGTGTTTGAGCGCTTCGCCAGGCAACAGGATCACAAACACCTTGCCACGGTAGGCATTGATATACGGCGTGGAGTGCCGGAACCAATTTACGTACTGGGTTAAATCCATGTCTTCACCATTCTTGGAAGGTGCGGCATTTTACTCGACAAAATCCTGGGGCGGACAGTTAATTAATTGCGCCATCGCTTACTAGGTTTAGGCAGTTGATGCGCGACCTCTGGCAATTCAGGTTCAATGCGCGTTAGGAGCGGAACCGTGCAGACCTCTGCGCAAGCTCCAGGAAATTCCTGTCTACGCGATCAAAATGCACTCCGAAGGCCCGCGGCGGTATGTATAAGCAGAAGTGTCTTTGGCAGGGATGCCAAAGCCAAGCCTACAAGGGTGAAGCAAGCGTTTACAAAGCGCAGCTTTGTGCGCAGCTGAACGCCCATCATCTGCGATGATGGGCTGGACCCGCTTGCGGGGATTCACGGCGTCTTCTGCTTATACATACCGCCGCTGGCCCGTCTACGTCTTTTAAACTTTACTTTGCACACCCTCAGCACAGCAACCCGCTCAAACAATTTCCGGTGTGCCCTTAACTCAGTATCACTTCACTAGCGTATCTGAGAGCAATTTGCTGGTTAACCCGCGAGGCAATAATGCCTGATCAGCTTTTGCAGCAGCTCGATACAGGGCTGTACCTGGCTCAGCGCCATGTATTCGTCCGGCTGATGCGCCACATCGATGCTGCCGGGGCCGAGCACTATGGTGTCCATGCCGAGCTGCTGCAGGAAAGGCGCCTCGGTACCGTACGATACACTCTGACCCGAGTACCCCGTAAGTGTCTCGCAAGTTCGCAACAGATCGTTACTTTCATTGGCAAAGGCTTCCACGCCTGGAAACAGCGGGGTAAACGTAAACTCCACCTGATGCTGCGCGATGATGGGTGCAATACGCTCACGAATGGCAGCGCGCAGATTGGCGCTTGCCATGCCCGGCAGCAGGCGGATATCAAATTCGAGTTCGCAATGGCCGCAGATGCGGTTGGGATTGTCGCCGCCATGAATGACACCCAGATTGAGCGTTGGCACATCGAGCGCAAAATGCGGATTGCGGTAGTCGCGTTGCAGTTCTGCCCGGAAGCGCAGCAATTCGCCGATAACATCGTGCATGGCTTCCAGGGCATTTTTGCCAAGCGCGGGGTTCGATGAATGGCCACTTTTGCCCTGCACCCGCATACGCTCCATCATCACACCCTTGTGGCGATTGACCGGACACAGGCTCGTGGGTTCGCCGATCAGCGCATAACGTCCCTTGGGCCGGCCCTGATTTACCAGTGCACGGGCACCATCCATTGAACTCTCTTCATCTGCCGTAGCAACAATAATCAAGGGGCGCTTGAAAGCGACATCCTTGAACACTTGCAACGCTGCGTGAACAACGGCAAAAAAGCCTTTCATGTCGGTGCTGCCGAGCCCGAACAATTTGCCGTCTTTCTGCGTGAGTTGCAGCGGATTAACCGTCCACAGTTTTTCATCAAAAGGCACAGTATCGGTATGACCTGACAACACAAGCCCCCCGTCACCTATGCCACGTGTGGCAATGAGGTTGGCCTTGTGTGGGTTATGCGCAAGCGTAAGCACCTCAACCTTGAAGCCCAAGTCGGAGAATACATTGGCGAGATGATCGATAACCAGGCGGTTGCCCATGTCGATCAAGGGATTGGCAGAACTGACCGAAGGCAACGCCAGAAGCGCATTGAAAAGGCGGAAAAAGTCGGAGTCCATAAAACTGCCCGGCGCACACTACGCGAAACGTTTGAATACGAGCCTGAAAGAATTTCATCCGCGTGATGCAGCAAATAAGCATTCTTTCCGGATACAGAAGAAGTCTGCTGCTCTTTCTGCTACTAAGCAAGGAGGCAAGGTGGAGATAGTGCAAACTTTCGTATGGTTCGCTTTACACCCCACGTTGCACTCTCAGCCAAAGCAACTCACACTCGCCGCAGTCCAGATTATTACCAGGAAGCAACAGGGTGATCTGTCCCAAATGCCAGCACGAAAAAACCGAATACGATACCGAAGTTATGGAGGGCGTGTGCCCGAAATGCGGGATTGCCTATAACAAGTGGCGCCCGCCGGGGAAGGCAGCAGATGACGTTATAGCGGCCACTGAAGCCGAACTGGAAACTGCAGTCGAAAAAAGGCTGGCAGAATTACACCAGGAAACCTTCTGGCAGTGGTTGTACCGCTACGCGTGTTTCATGCCAAGCGAACGCCACGAAAGCAGCTTCTGGGCCCATGTTGTGATGTATCTGTTTTTCGCGGTCTGGGGCCTGCGGTTTATTTTCAGCGGAATCAACTACACCAGCGTTGGCGGCTCCTTTCTGCATCTCGTCAACCTGCCGTTTCATGAATTCGGCCACGTGATATTCGGCCCCTTCGGCACCTTCACGATGTTTCTCGGCGGCAGCCTCTTTCAAATCATGCTGCCGCTGTTGCCGCTGTTTGCATTCATGGTGAGGCAACGCGACAACTTTGCCGCATCGATCATGCTGTGGTGGGTTGGACAGAATTTTATTGATGTGTCGGTGTATATCGCTGACGCACCCTCGCGCGCACTGCCGCTGATCAATGGCAACGAAGACAGCCATGACTGGTGGAACCTGCTCAGTATGTCCAACAGCCTGGATTCGGCAGGTACTTATGCAAACCTGTGTTTCGTGCTCGGCGTGTTGATTATGCTGCTAGCCAATGTGTGGGGCGGCCATTTGTTGTGGATCGAAGTCAAGGGAAGGACTCATCCGGAGTTTACAGGCGTGGAGTAAGCGTCACTCTTGATTACGCTGCCCGTGCATACAAGCGAATACCGAGCGCTCAAGTTAGTTTCCAGATAGTGACGAATTCCGGGCTCCCATCGGCAGACAAGGCCCTATACAAACTCTCACGCACAAAGCCCGTATCGCGGGCAAGCTGTGTCATACATTAACGCAGTTATCGCGATAAAGTTCGTCACAGCGCGCTGCTATGATGAAGTCGTTCAAGTGCAAACCCTTGATGGTGTGTGTCCACCAGCGCACGTTAAGTGTATTGCCCTCCACATGCAGAAGCGGATGATGGTTTGCTTCATCCGCCATCGCTTTTACAAAAGCACTGAACTTAACCGCTTCGGCAACATCAGCAAATTCGTAATTGCGCACTAACTGACTGACACCGCTGTCATCTTCCACGTACCATTCAGGAAGCAACTCCAGGAATTCAGCTATTTTTTCCCGCTCCATTGGTGGTGTGCCTTTTTTGCACATGACAATGTTTTGTTCAGCCAGACTGAGATCATTGTTCATGCTGGCACTTCTCCTGAAAAAAAGTTCTGGAAAGAAACTTCACATCACTACTGTAGTTGGTATCTGGCGCGCTCACCGATTCTTCAACACCGCAGTGGTCAGTCGCGATACACACACGAGTTTGTCATCGACATCGGTAATCCTGATATCCCACACCATCGTCGCGCTGCCGATATGCAGTGGCCGCACAATACCTGTAACAAACGGCGGCTTGCCCGCGCGCACATGATTGGCGTTGACTTCGAGCCCCACGATGAAATGATCGTCAGGACAACACAGCGTAGCAGCGATGCTGCCAATGGTTTCTGCCAATACTACCGAGGCACCGCCGTGGATGATACCCATATGCTGGGCGGTGCGGTCGTCGACCGGCATCGTGGCTTTGATGAAATCGTCGCCGATTTCAACCAGCTCGATGCCAACATGTTCACACATCGTATTCAGCAAATATTTTCTGACCTCGCTGAGGTCTGCATTTTTTTTCCAGATTGCCATCTATTTCTCCAGCGAACAAAGTCCGGGTAGCACTGCATTAGTTTTACCCGCCAGGTAATAAACCACCAGTCCTGCCCATTCGTGCAGGGCCGTGCGCAACATACTCAGGTTGCCGGCGGGATTTAAGCCGAGGCGAGTCAGCGCCTCTGCTGAAGTCTGGTGATCGACCGGCCACGGCAACACAGGCCAACCCTGCGCGCAGAAAATACCAACAGAGCGCGGCATATGAAAACCGGACGTAATCAAGAGCCAGGTTTCCCCGTGCTGCGGCTGAATGAGCGCCTTACTGTTGCTGGCGTTTTCAAAAGTATTACGAGCATCGCGTTCAAACACGATGCGGCTGGTGTCCACCCCCAAGGCATCGAGCAGCGCTTGCGAGACATCTGCTTCACGATATTGCTGGTCGCGTATATCGCCATTGCCACCCGTCATCACGAGTTTTGCCTGCGGGTACTTACGTGCGAGCTGCACAAACGCAATTTCACGTTCAGCAGAGTTACCCAATTCGCTTTGGGACCATGCTGCCGACATCTGGGCCTGCACTGTGCCGCCAAGCAGGATGATGCCATCGACTTTAGCAGGCAATTCCGGGTTGGCAGGGAAACGCTTTTCCAGCGGGTATAACAACCATTCACCCATCGGCAAAACCGCAATAACCAGAAACAGGAAGGCCGTGAGCAATAACAGAATTTTAGCCGTCTTCAGCTTGTGCAGAAACACGCACAGCACGCCAGCACAAAGCAGATACAGCAGGAAGGTGTCGGGGGAAAACAGGCTCCAGAGTATTTTTGAAAGATAGAAAAAAACAGTGTCCATTTATCGTTTCATACCATCAGCACCGAAAAAAAATGACTGGGTTCTGCGGCACGTAAAGTACACAGATTGCAAATTTTCTCCAATCATAACCGGCCCTTCGTCTGGACAGTTTTTGTGATGGAATCATAAACCGCATCGATGTGATAAGCCTGTGCAATATGACCTGAACTTAATACCGCCTCGGGCGTGCCGTCACAGAGAACACGGCCACCCGCAAGCAACAGCAAGCGGTCGCAAAAACGCGCAGCGAGATTGAGATCATGCAAGACCACCATGATGCCCTGCCCCTTGCCAGCCAGTGTGCGCAAGAGTTCCAGCACAAGCAACTGGTGATAAGGGTCAAGCGCAGCGGTGGGTTCGTCAGCAAGAATGATGCGCGGTTCAGTAGCCAGCACACGACTGATGTTCACCAGCATCTTTTCACCTTCCGACAAGGTGTTGAAGAGGCGCTCCTGCAATGCAGCGATACCGGTAAACACGAGCGCCCTTTGTACCGCGAGTGCAGAATTTTCCAACGAAGTTCCTGCATGTGGCAGGCGCCCGAGGCTGACCACCTGTCTGACAGTCAGCGGCCAGTACACATGTGGCCGCTGTTCGAGATACGCAACACTCCGCGCCTTGTGCGTGACACTGCAATCGGCCAATGACATGGCGCCAAGTTTTATGAGGCCTGTTGTCGGAGTGCTCACACCTGCCAGCAGTTTCAGCAGCGATGACTTGCCGGCGCCGTTGGGTCCGATGACCGCGAGTAACTCCCCGGCGTTGATTTGTACACTCACCTTGTCGAGCAACACTGTCCCCGCTGCATGCAGGCTCAGCTCGCTCGCGGATAACAAAACAGAAGTCTGGCTGTTCATATAAACAGATGCCGTTTTCTGAGCAGCAGGTATAGGAAAAACGGCCCGCCTATCGCCGCAGTGATAACGCCCAGCTGCAATTCGATTGCGCTCGGCAACCATTGCACGATGATGTCTGCAAGCAACAGCAGGACAGCGCCGCCCGGCAAGCTGATCAGCAGCAAACGTCCGGGCTGTGCGCGCACTGTGCCGCGCAACACATGTGGCACCACGAGACCAATAAAGCCGATGCTGCCGCTGACTGCCACCGCAGCTCCTGTACAACAGGCGACACCGAGAATCACAAGCCATGAATAACGCTTGAGCGCAAAGCCCAGACTCTGCGCCGTGTCTTCACCAAGGCTCAGCGCATCGAGAAAATTGCGGCTGTATAACAACAGCGCCCAGCCTGCGAGCATAAACGGCAACGCCAGCCAGACTTCATTCATGCTGCGATTGGCCACCGAACCCAGCATCCAGTAATAAATTTCCTGCAGTGCATACGGATTGGGAGCGAAGTTCAGCGCAAGCGCCGTCAAGGAACCGGTCAACGCACTGATCGCAACGCCGGCCAGGATAATCGTGTGTGTGCCTGCAATACGCCGCGCAAGAGCAAGCATCAGCACCACTGCAAGCACACCTCCCGCGAGAGCTGCCAGCGGCAACATGAACCACGCGTACTGCGAGAGGCCGTAATAAAGCACCAGCACTGCAAACAGCGCAGCGGTCTGCGAAATGCCGAGAATGTCAGGACTTGCGAGCGGATTGCGCAGCAAGCCTTGCAGGGCCGCACCGGATATCGCGAGTGATGCACCAACCAGAGTGGCAAGCAATGCACGCGGCAGCCGCACTTCACTGAGGATGATGGCTGAAATACTTGCGTTGCCATTAATCAGATCACTTAGCGCCGTTAGCAACGGCACCTGTGCAGGACCACTGACGAGTTCCAGCCCGAACAGCAGCAGAAGCACCACGACCAGCAGCACCCCAGTTCGATTAATTTTCATTGTTGAGTTGCTCGGCGAGTGCAGCATAGGCAAGGGCGATTTGCGGACCGGCACACTGAAAATAAGTATCCGTCAACGTCACCATGCGTGTATGCAAACTGAGACTCGCCAGCGCAGGATGCTGCAGCATCGGATGTGCTAGTTGTGTATCGAATGAGCTGCGCGGATCAATAAAAATATAATCCGGCGCAGCTGCAAGCAGTACTTCAAGCGACAACATGGCGGGCCCACTTATGCCAGCCTCAGCCGCAATATTGCGCATGCCGAGACTGCGAATAAAACTGTCCTGCAGCGAAGCGCGGCCATACGTAAAACCGTTGCTCGCAAAAAATACAGCAGACTTTCCTTGCAGTGCTGGCAGCAGTACCTCTTGTTGTCTGGCAATATCTTGCCTGATTGCTGCGCCCAGAATTTCCGCGCGCGCTTGGGTGCCAGTCACTTCCGCTATCTCGTCAATCTGCGTATACACATCCTCGAGACTCGCCGCAAAACCGAGTCTGTGAACTTTATAGTCCATGCGTTCGAGCAGGTTGGCGGCAAGGGTGGCACTGAATTGACTGGTCAGCACCAGGTCGGGCGCAAAGCCCATTACTTCATCAGCCTGCCCACGATTGGGTGGAATACCGGCGGCCATATCTGCCAGGGCGGAATAATCGGGATTGCCGGCGAAATAACTCAGCGAAGCAATACGATTTTTATCGACCATCAAGAGCAGCAGCTGATCGGTGCACAAGTTCATGCTGACAATACGCTGCGGGTACTCCTGTGCGGACACAGGAACAACCGAGAGTAGAAACAATGAGGCCAGCAGGCAGGAACGCAACATGCCGGGATTGTAGAGACAATACCCAGCGGCATAAAGCTAATGGCACTTACTTAAGGGTAACTCTTTGGCTTACAAGGTTGATAGCGCGTCAGGAGGCGAGCCGCCCATACCAGACACGCCCGTGAATCCATCCATGGAGGGCTCGAATGGCGACATCCATGTCGCCAACGGTCTGATATGCACGGCTCCCCTCCTGACTTCAGACTGCTGCGCAAGCTCCAGGAAACTGCCGCCTACGAGATCAAGATGAAGGTCAAAGGCCAGCGGCGGTAGGTATAAGCAGAAGTGGCATTGGAATCTACGCCGATTTACTGGTTGGCGAGCGCCAGTACTCCAGCCGCCGTGTTGGATATCGGCACATGGTAGCTGCTGTGGATCTTGCTGACTTTGCCGGTGAGCGCGCCGCGGGCTATCAGCCACATGATGATTTCGGCGCCCTGCGCCCCAGCCTCGCGCACCAGCTCCAGAATGCTATAGCGCGCGAGTATTTCGGGTTCAGAGACCAAAGCCTCAAGGCATAATTCATCAAATTTGCGGTTGATGAAGCCGGCACGTTCGCCATCAAGCTGGTGTGACATGCCACCCGTGCCAATAATCACCACCTTCTCGTCGCCGGGCCAGCTCGCGACGGCAGCACCAATCGCCTTACCCAGCGCATAACAACGCGAAGGCCGCGGTAATGGGTATTGCACCGTGTTCACCGACACCGGAATAGTACGAATCGGGGGCGGATTCTGGCCAGGCCAGAACAGCCGCATCGGATTGATAAAGGCGTGGTCCACAACCAGTTCCTGGCACATCGCAATGTCGAATTCCTGTTCAACCAGGCTTTCGATCAAATGCCACGAAAACTCCGGATATCCCTTGTAGGGCGGAAACAGCGGCAGGCCCCAACCTTCGTCCTTCGTCATATATTCTTGCGCGGCACCGACCGCAAAAGTCGGCAAGTTGTTGAGGAAAAAATTCAGCCCGTGATCGTTGTACACGACGATCGCAACATCGGGTTTTTCAGCGTCAAGCCACTCGACCACTGGCACATAGCCGGCAAAGAACGCTTTCCAGTACGCGTCATTCTGCTTGCCGCTGGATATCGCGTTGCCAATTGAAGGGATGTGGGAAGAGGTTAATGCGCCAACGATTTTTGCCATGTTACTACTCCGTCAGCTGGCCTTGCGCTAGCAGCATCGCGCGAAATTCATCTATCGACTTACCGGTTTGCTGCGCACCTATGTCCTGCACAGTCATGCCGTAAATACCCGTAAGTTTGGCTAGATAATAAATATTGCCGCCAAGCTGCAGCATACGCAGCACATCAAGATCGGTGACGGCATTTATCTGCTCCCGGCTAAGCCCGTAACTGCGACAGTAAGCATCAGGAAACGCCTTGAATTTTTTGCGGCTTTCAGCACTGTTGAAGGAATAACACATGCGGTTGAGCGCATAGCCCTTCATCGCCATGGCGCCGTCAAAAATATACGTGCCTGGAATTTTGTTCGATTGTGTATTCACAACAAACATCGCAGCAGCCTCTTTATGAATG
The DNA here is from genome assembly GCA_903926285.1 of uncultured Gammaproteobacteria bacterium. Classification (GTDB taxonomy): domain Bacteria; phylum Pseudomonadota; class Gammaproteobacteria; order Pseudomonadales; family Pseudohongiellaceae; genus CAILUG01. The sequence goes on along the minus strand of CAIYIP010000441.1, from coordinate 9,411 downwards.
GCGCGCTTTATGGATGGTGCGATTCTCGACGCAAAGCTCAGTGGCTACAATTCTGATTGGCAGGCAGCTTGACGTGCGTCAAGCGAATGGAAAAGTCAGGGAATGGCGGGAGTTGCCAGCTTGCAGCCTGCTCCTGCGGGAGTTTGTCTGTTAATGACTATGGGAAAGCTCATTCAGACGCGCATGGTCCTTGATGACCACTTCGCGCCCATCAACATTCAGGATGTTTTCCTTGTGCAAACGGCTGAACGTACGACTGACAGTTTCAATGGTCAACCCGAGATAGTTGCCGATATCCATACGCGACATCGGCAGGCGCATTGCATTGGGTGAAAGATTGCGGCGACCGAAGCGCTGCGACAGTCCAACCAGGAAAGTGGCAATACGACCTTCGGCATTTTTTTTGCTGAGCGTGAGCATCATCTTGTTGTCGGCGTCTATCTGCTGACTCATCAGATGAAAAATGTGATGCTGCAGGCTCGATACCTGCAGCGATAGCTCTTCAATACGTGCAAACGGAATTTCGCAGACTGATGAAGTTTCGAGCGCTACCACATTACAACCGTGAGTCTCGGAACTGATGCCATCAAAACCCAACACTTCGCCTGGCAGAAAGAAGCCAGTAACCTGTTCGACGCCATCGTCATCAACAAGATAGGTTTTAATGGAACCGGAACGCACTGCATAAATGGACTTGAACTGCTCGCCGGAGCGATACAGATGATCGCCAATGTGAATCGCCCGACTGCGCTGGATGATTTTGTCGAGCCTGTCGATATCCTTGATATCAAGTGCGATCGGCAGGCACAGGTTCTTGAGACTGCAATCGTTGCAGGTCGCCTTAATGAAACCATGGGTACAAGCATTTGTGGCAGGTGTCTGGACAAAGACCATCGTTAGCACTCACAAATAAACAAGGTCGAACCAGTCTACTAAAAAATTGCCAAGAATAAAATATAGAGCAGTTATTGCAATTTGCGCCCGGACTTCTGCGTGAACACTGTGTAAATATTGTTCACAAAAAAAGCTGACGTGATCTATATATACCTTCAGCTCGAACAATTAAAGACTCGAGGCCCCATGAAAAATCCACTACACCGCCTGCACAATGAAGCGGCTGCAGACCGCAATAACTCTGCAATGCAACTAGATGCTCTTATGGCAGATTACTGGTTTGCGAGACTGGCAACAGCCTGTAAGCAAGCTTACATCGACACAGCATGCCTCGGAATTATTAACAGAGGATTAAGTGTTTCGGCCAGTTATAGTGACTCGACCGTGCTCGAGAACACTTCCCCGACCCTGCACCCGGCGTTTTGTGTGGCCAAGCTGTTTACCGCAACCCTGGTTTCCCTGCTGGTTATGCAGGGCAAGTTGCAGTTTGACGATGAAATAACCGGCTTGCTCCCGGCACCTCACCCAGCTGATGTTGCGCGCAATATGCTCGACGGGATAACAGTTGCACAACTGCTTGCTCACACCCACGGCCTCGGCAGTATTAACCTGGAGGCTGCGCCCGTAACACTGGATGGCTTTATCGATTATGGGCAGGTGATGTTCTTATTGCAGAACAGCCGGAGAATTTTTGCTCCCGGCAAATTCTACAGCTACGGCATGGCTGGTTATATTGTTCTCGGCAGCATCATTGAACATGTCACCCAGGAAACTTACAGCCATGTTCTGCACAAGAAGATATTGCAGCCTCTTGCAACACACGACACACGCCCACCTGCTTTGAGGACTGGCATTTCTTCCCAACCAATCTGCCCTTCAAGTGGTCGCGGATTACACCTGGCACTGCGTGATCTTGTTACTTTCGCTGGCAGCTTTTTAACACCGCAGGCAGGCGTCTTGAATTTGACCGATACACTTCTGGCGAACATTTTTGCTACCCGGAAATTTATGCCTGGCTGGTCTCCGACAATTTCCGGGAGCTGTTACGGCTGGAAAAACTTTGGCAATAACTGGCATGGCCAGAATGGCATCGACAAAGAGCACCTGACGTACGTCCGCATAAATCGCGCATCCGGCACTGCGATCTGCCTCTGCGCACAATCGGACAAGCGCAAGCCAGCTGCGCTGCCATCGCTGCTTTTGCAGCACGCCTTCCCTGAGCTGACGTATAACTCGACCAGGCAACCTTGTATGCTGGCAGACGCGCCTCCCGATAGTGTTGCCGCAGTCGTTGGCACTTATGGCAATTGTCTGCTGCGCTTTTTGGTCAGTATAAAAAACTCAAGGTTGGTTCTCGAAATCTCTTCGACCCATGAAGGCATGCAAGGCATCTCACATTGTTGTTATTTATATCCCGCAGAGGAAAATATACATTTTCTTGGCAAACCCTGGCAGAACATTACATTCCTGCAGTTGGTAACAGACAACAACTCAATGCGGTACTTGTGGGACCACACGCAGTTGTGGCCCGAACTGACTGACTGCTTGTTCCTGACTTAACGATGGCCCCGCGTAGTCTTTCAGTTGCAACCGGTTTATCTTGTTATTGGTGTGCAGCGGCATGGCATCCAGAATTGTTATGGTCCTGGGCCTGATTTCGGCCGCCACCTTTGCGGCAAGCTGCTGCCTGATTGCCGCAAGGTCGCAGTAGCCGTTTTCAGTCACTATGTAAGCGGCAAGCTCCGTACCCCGCGCGCCACTGTCAAAGGGAATTACCACGGCCTCCTTTATATGGTTAATACCAAGCAGGGCTGCCTCGACATCGGTAACAAGATACATCTTGCCGTAAATTTTTACTCTGGCATCTATTCGTCCTGCATGATGCAAACGCCCTTGGGCATCGCGATAACCAATGTCGCGCGACAGGTATATTTTTTTTTCATGATCGAGGCCATCGGTGAGAAAGCGCTCTTGTGTTAACGCAGGATTTTTCCAATAACCCACACTCAGGTATTTACTTCTTACGGCAATTTCGCCGTATTCACCGGCAGTCTTTATTTCGTTCCAGTCATCATCAAGCAGCAACAATTCCATATCTTCGAGAGCGTAACCCACAGGTGCGATTTCACCAGCCATCTGATATTCCGTGTCGATAAAAAAATGGGCAAACATCAGAGCCTCTGATGCACCCAGCCCGACCCTCAACAAACACTTTTTGGTAAAATGCTTTTGGAACAAGGCAACCTCGGCGCGTGTAGTCCTGTCGCCCGCCAGCCTGAGCATACGCATGTCAGCAAATTTTTTATCTTCTCCGATTGCTTGCATCGTCATACGGAACAAAATTGGTACCGCAGTAAACATCGTTATTCTTTCAGTTGTGAGCAAGTTGGTTAATTGCTGAAGTCCATGCGTATTTACTGAATAGGGAAACAAGCTGGCGCCATTCAACAGTACCGGAAAAATTTCAGCCGCACTCGCGCCTGTCCACAGGGGGCATATTTGTGTGGCGCGATCATCACTATGCAGATGCATGTAGTTGGTGTGGTTACGCGTGAAGTGCAGAACACTTGCGTGCGAAACGATGACACCTTGCGGCGGTCCGGTTGAACCTGAGGTATAAACAATATACGCGTAGTCCTGTGGCGTGATGCTGATCTCAGGAAGGTTGCCCGGACCGAACAAATCAACGCTTTCCGTGTTTACAACAAGCAAGTCCGGGAACGCCTGCGCCAGCAACCCGGCTTTGGCCGCGCATGCGTCGTCACACAGGATAATGCGCGCATCGAGATCACCAAGGATCAGCAGCTGTCGTTCCAGCTTGAGTTCGCAATCGATATTCGCGTAAAAGTTGCCACTTTTTAATACTGCGAATTGCGCGATGTTATAACTGGGACCATGCTTGTACATCATGGCTACGGGCGCCCTGCTCAGACTGATCCGGGTTAGCAGCAAGGCAGCGAGTGCACTTGAAGCAAGATCAAGAAGTGCATACGTAATACTTTCATCGTTATGCTGGATTGCTACTCGCGCGCCATGCTGCGCAACTATTTTGCGGAAGCGATCGACAATGCTGCCGTTGAGATCACTCCCTGGAAATTCAGCATAGTGCTGCGGCAGAATATCCCTGTACGAATTTTTCATGATTAATTAGCGAGGCCCGCGCCGCCAATTATGTTTGCCTTGTCGGCTGGAGGTGACTGAGGTAGATGGGAAAGCGCCAAATCCTCGCGATAACTTTGGCTCGCGTGAAGATAGTGATACACCGACCAAAGATTCACCAGACCTACAACAACCAGCGCGTAACGCAGCGCACTGACACCCAAGGCTGGCAGCAGATAATCGCTGAGCACTCCCACAAGATATGGTCCCAAACCCAGGCCCACCAGGGTTTGCACAAAGAGCAGGATAGAAGCTGCAAAGGCGCGCATTTGGGCGCCTGCCAGCGCCTGGCACACGGCATAGGATGGGCCAAAAAACGTCGAGGCAAATATCATCATCACCCAAAATGAGGCCACTGCTGCCGACAGACTCTCGCTCAGGTACGACGAAAACTGGAATGGCACCATCAACACTATCGAAATGGCTGGCAACCACATGTGCCAGCGTTGCTCGTTATGTTTAAGCGTAAGTTTGTCTGCCAGAAAGCCGCCAAAAAAAGTGCCGACCAGGCCAACCAACGCAAACGTGGCAATCAATGAACCGGCATAACCAGTGCCTATGCCATGTGAACGCATCAGGAACGCAGCATTCCAGGTGCTACCTGCATACCAAACGACAGAATGCAGTCCTGCCGCAAGACACATATGTACATAGGATTTCCTGAGCCACAAATACTGCAGTGCGGTCCAGACTGAAGGCATTTCTGGGGCAATAGTGCTGCTGCCGCCAACAACGGATTTTGATTGCGCCGGTTCCTTTATCGATAACAGCACTAGGAAAGCAACAACTATCCCCGGCGCACCTACCGCAATAAAAACATACCGCCAGGCGAAATATTCATTGAGCCATCCGCTGGCGAGATTGCCGACAATCGAGCCCAGCGGCACGCCGAGCGCAAAAATAGCCAAGGCTGTTGCACGTTGTTTTGCGTTGAAGTAATCGGCTATCAGCGCATGTGAAGTGGGCGAACCGCCTGCCTCACCAATTGCAGTACCGATACGCGCGGCGATCAGCGTCATGAAGCCAACCGCAAATCCACACAAGGCAGTGGCGATACTCCAGAACAGCACACAAAGCGCCAGTACGGTTTTTCTGTTACCGCGATCTGCCCAGCGCGCCAGCGGAATACCAAGTACTGAATAGAAAAATGCGAAGGCAACGCCACCCAGAAGGCCAAGCTGGGAATCCGTGAGCTGGAACTCGCGTTTTATATCTTCAAGCAGCAAGGCCAGCACCTGCCTGTCCATGATGTTGATGGCATATACCAGCACAAGGACCAGCAATACGTACTCCCTGTACCAGGCTTTTGCTGCAATGTATTCAATGCGCTTTTTGGGCACGGGTGACTCCTAAAACGTCCATGATTCAAGATGAGCAAACGGTTGAGCGTTGTTCACTCTGAGCTTGTAAAAACAGCCTAGTACACTTCCCGCAAATCACCGGACTTTTTCAGCCACTGTTCGACGCCAACCGAGGAAGGAAATGGGAGAGAAGGAAAAAGGAAAGGAAATGGGACACCCGCTTTTCCTGCAAGCCTGCAGCAAGCAAGTTGAGGTTTGACGCCTAACGATTACGGGTTATTCTTCCTGCCAGCAGAAGCTCGGTATGCAATAAAAAGCCAACGGCCTACTGACAGCCGTAGAAGGAGTGCTAACCATGACCAACAGGCGTCAATTCCTGCAAACAGCCGCTGCGCTTTCTGCTACACCCCTGGCAGGCCGCGCAAGAAAGTGCGCCTCATCCACCGCGAGCTAATAAACGCGGATGACGCTGTAGCTCCATCCCTGTAGTCTGTCATGCCTGAGAAGACCTAACGACCAACACGGACTTAATCTGGCATGAGCGACGAACAACCCAACAATCCTCTTCATGGACTTTCACTGGAGGACATCGTCGTAAAACTTGAGGGCTATTACGGCTGGGAAACACTTGCCAACAAAATTAATATCAACTGTTTCAAGTCTGATCCCTCCGTGAAATCCACGCTTAAATTTTTGCGCAAAACACCATGGGCCAGAGAACAAGTGGAAAAGTTGTATGTTGATACGTTTACCAAGGCTAGCGGATCCGGACGTTCTCTGTACGGAACAATCAAAAAGTCACCCTGAAGCAAACGAGGCAATAAAAGATATGAACAGCAATTTAAATACTGGCGCCCACGTAACTGATCGCAAAGCTGCTGTGCAGGCTGGTGTAGCAGGCGGACTTGCCGGTGGCGTAATTATCTGGATCTACGAGGCATTGGTGTGGGTAGGCGTGCAACATCAGATGCCGCTGGCAGGTATTCCACGCAACGCAACAGGCCTGGTATTTGGCAGTGCTGTGCAGGAGTCACTTGGTTTGCTTGCACATGTCGTGGGTACCGGCATTCATTTCTTCTTCTCGATCGCGTGGGGCGTGTTGTTCGCGCTGATCTGGCCCTGGTTCCGCAAGCGTGGTTTTGAAGCGACCTTCGTTGCGCTGTTCTACGCGATGATTGCGTGGATCGTCATGCATGCGGCCATCATGGTTGCCTCCGACAATCACCCCAACTACTCCGATCCGGTCGTGATCATTGGCGGCTTCATGTCGCATTTTTGCTTTACTGTGCCGATGGCGCTGGTGATAAAACGACGACTGGGTTAAGCGAAATCCGCAGGCGATCCTAAGCAAGCACCCGGCACCTGCGGCTACTCACGCACCCTGCTCGTCAAGACACCTTGGATCAAAGCCGCAAGCATCGCCATGCGCAACTGCCGACGGCGCTGGATGGTTAACGAGGGGTTAACGAGAGGGTGTCCCATTTATTTAATTTGCTCGGACACCTTTGATCCGAACGAGTCAAGGCCCTCCTTTCCTGAACGAAATATTCGGCGTGCCCCTAAAACATTTGATTATGTAGGGATAAGCATCCGTCACGTAGTAGCCATATGAACCGTTGCGGACCATGCCATTGCATTCGTCGAGATCACCACTGCTTTCGACATATTCGTAATCATCAACAAAGGCTCCGTCGTATTGTCCACCAGGATTGCCGCCACCTGTCGGCCGTGCGCCGTTTTTGAGCCTATAGCTGCTTGTCACTGCGCGATAATCCCCAAGGGCTGCAGTGCTCGCGTCAAGAATGTACGATCCGTAGACAGGAAAGCCATCGGCAGCAAAGCCAATGACAGGTGATTCAGCAACAGGCATGGCGGAGAACAATGCTGCCGGGTTGCCATGGTAGTGATAGGTACCATCGGGCTGAGTGTGGGCATTGTGAATATCGGCGCCAAACCGATGGCTGACACCAAGCGGATCGTAGCGCCACGGCTGGCTCATGTTGTTGCAGCCAATGTTGCCATCAGCTACGCCGTAACAACCGGCAGCCAGCACATCCACTTTCACTCCGTTGAGCAGAATAGCGTTGTTATACTGCAGCGAGATCGGCGTGCTCTGCGCCGCAAACGCGGGCGTGGTTGTTACCCGATATACGGAAGCCACTTCCCTGACAGCTGTCGCCATGTTGGCCGTAGCATCGTTGAACTCATGGTTTGGAATCGAGTTGCTGATAAAAACACATTCATCGTTTTCAATAGCAACGGTCAGCGCGCCGGAAAATTTCCTGCTCCGCTTGACATCCTGTGCCACAGCCGTGTAATCCCCGGCATAGTAACTACATACGCTCATACGATTGTGCAAGCTGGCGCCAGTGATGTCGGTCGGTGAGACGGTAATAAAATCGGCGAGGACACCTGCCTGAAGCAAATTCCGGCTGAAGGCGTCGCCATACACATAGACCTGGTTGCCACGTGTACCCAGGTAATTGCCCGTGGTCTGGTAGTAGCGGTAGTAGAACGCCTTGCCAAAGGCCGAACCAGTCTTCGTCGCTGTATTAGCTGGCGCGAAAAACTGCGGATACTGGCTCTCGGCGAACGCAAACAAGCGATTCGAATCATCCTCGTTGTACGCCATCACTGTATTGGCGCACAGCAGATACAGCACGGTTAGTAAAAAAGCTAGTCTGCTTTTAACGCTGGGCATGGGTGCGTATTTCCTAAGGTTGTTCAATTAAACGAGCGTTGCATGTTTGAACGCATGTTTGCAGCTTTGGTTTACTCCCACCCGCACGCAAACACGGACGAGGCAACGCTGGCCAATTCCACTTATGCGCTCGATTTATGCCCTCACACAAACAGATAACTACAGATAGCCACGGACGCGATCACCGCGACTACATCGGACATCAGCGCGGCAGCGAGCGTATGGCGTATGCGACGTATTTGTATCGCCCCGTAATAGACCGCGAGCACATAAAACGTGGTCTCGGACGAACCTTGTAGTGTCGAGACCAGGTAACCGACGTAGCTGTCGGGACCGATCGCTGGATCATTGATGATCGAGACCATGACCCCGTAGGCGCCCGAACCGGACAAGGGTCGCAGCAGCGCCATCGGCAAGGCTTCGGCCGGCAAACCTACTTTGGAGGTGAAGCCACCCAACATGTTCACCAACACGTCCATCGCCCCGCTCGCGCGGAACATCCCAACCGCAACCAGGATGGCTACCAAATATGGAATGATGCGTAGCGCAACCTGGAAGCCGTCTTTTGCGCCTTCGACAAACACTTCATAGATGCGCACCCCGCGTAATGCGCCAAAGACGAGGAAGCCGACCATCAGGCCGGGAATGATCCACGGCGAGATTACCCGTCCCCACACGATGGTGGCGGGAATCAGTGCGAGCATACCGCCCAGTGCGAGCATCGACACCCATGCAGGATATCCACCGGAATCCGTCGGCAAGGCTTCGCGCGCGTCGTTCTCCTCGACCCATGGACGGGGCATAGCAGCGGCGGTGGCATCCGGCGGACCGACCGGAAAGAAGCGCCGCAAGAAGAACGTGATCAGGATGGCGAAAGTCGTCGCGCACACACTGGCGAACAACGTTGTGGGCAGGATGGCCGCAGGATCGACAGAGCCGGCAGCGGCACGAATCGCAATCACCCCTGTTGGCAGCAGTGTAATGCTCGAGGTGTTGATCGCAAGGAACAGCGCCATAGAGTTGGTCGCGGTTCCCGGTCGAGTATTGAGTTTGTCGAGCTCCTGCATCGCGCGTATGCCGAACGGCGTCGCGGCATTGCCCAGCCCCAGCGCATTGGCCGACATGTTGAGGATCATCGCGCCCATGGCCGGATGGTCCGGCGGAATCTCGGGAAACAGCCGGGTCATAAAAGGCCTTATCACGCGCGCGATAATCACCAGCAGGCCGCCGGCTTCGGCCACCTTCATCAGTCCGAGGAACAGCGTCATGACACCGACCAGGCCTAGCACCAGTTCCACCGCGCCGCTCGCCGAGGTCAGCATGCCTGCGGATAACTCCTCCATCGGCGTCGGCACG
>CAIYIP010000440.1 GCA_903926285.1 uncultured Gammaproteobacteria bacterium | reverse complement strand
CAATATGGTAAGTCATCGCCTGCCAGTTGTGGCCGCCTGCGGTTGAGGGACAAGCCTGTAACCACTGGTCGAGTTTTTGTTCGGCGATGTCGTTGCGGTAGGTGTGCTTGACGGTTTCAGGGTTGATGGATTCGAATACGTTCTGGAAGATCATTTCCTTGTGGGCGAGGTACTCGCCCGTGGTACGGTCGAGTTTCCATAAAATCCCGTGTTTGCCGCTGGAAAACACATATTTCTGGCCATCGACATCAACGAGGATGCGTTCGAATACTTCGTCGAGGTCGAACACTTCGCCGGGCACGTGCTGGTAGTACCAGCGTAATTCGCCGGTGCTGCCATTAAGCGCGAGTGTGGAGTTGGAGTAGAGCGCGGCATCGAATACCGACATGCCGCGGCTTGCGGGCATCCAGGGTTTGGGTTGGGAGACGCCGATGTAAACGGTGTCGGTTACTGAGTCGTAGCTCGGCGTGATCCAGGTGTCAGTGCCGGAGCGGAACAGGTCCGCTACTGCGCCCCAACTGTCGCCGCCGGGTGTGCCTTCTTTCGCAACTGTGTCGAACTTCCAGAGCAGGCTGCCGTCGTTGGCATCGTAGGCACTCACGAAACATTTCTGTTCGCGGAACTGCGTGCAGGTGGTCATGCCAGTGAACACCTTGCCATTGCCGATGATCGGGCCGCTGGAGTTGCTGAAGCCTTCGCCGATCAGCGTGGACCACATGGGTTTACCATTAGCTGCGTTGAGCGCGACGATGTGGCCGTCGGGAGTATTGGTGATGATCTTGTCCTCGTAAATTGTCATGCCACGCATGACACCGAGGCGGCCGCCGAGGCTGTGTTCCCAGATAAGGTCGCCGGTGTCGGCGGTCAGTGCCTGGATTTTGTTGCCGGGATTCCAGATATACATGATGCCGTTGTGCACGAGTGGCGACAGTTGGTTGGTGGCATCTTCGCCGAGCGTCCACACCCACGCGAGTTGCAGGCCCTTGACGTTTTCGGTGTTGATCTGATCGAGCGCGCTGTAGCTGTGGGCCTGGTGGTTGCCACGTAGCATGAGCCAGTCTTCGGGCGCGGGATCGTTGAGCATGGCATCGGTGACACGGATGTAGTCAGGGACCGTGCCCGCTACGGTTACACCGATTGGACCTTCGGACTCGGGCGGTGTAGGTGGACCACCGGGAGTAGTCGGGCCACCTGGAACAGTCAGCTCGCTGACGCGCAGGTTCGTGCTGGCAGTCAGCGGCGTGTTGCCAGCAAGACCACCATTGGCTGAGAGGACATAGGCGATCAGGTTGAGGTAGGTTTCTTCGGGAAGACTGCCGGGTGCAGTAGGTGGCATCGCGCTTTTCATTGCATCAAGCAATTCCGAGACTGGCTGCGAACCCCAGCTGCTCAAAAAGCGCGGGCCGCGCAATGGCGCTATTGGGCCAATACCCGCAAGGTCAGGCTGGTGGCAGGCGGTAGAGCAGTTGAGCAGATACGCGTTCTGGCCAGCGGTTTGTTGCTCGGCGGTAAACACTGAGGCAACGGCGGGTGCTACGGCTGGCGCATCCTGGTCTTGTGCCAGCGTAAAACTGCTGACGGTAACCAGCAGTGCCGGCAGGACTTTGCTTAGGGCTCGTTGATAATTGCGTGACGAACTTGAGTACTGCTGTGACATGTCATCTCCCCTCTGATGTGACGGATTTGTATTGAGCGTTTCTGTTGTGTGCTGCTATTCAGTTCGTCCTACTGCAGCCATCAGCTCAGCCTTGGTCATGAATGGCGGCCTTGGCTTGCACAATGAGTTCGGCGCTGCGTGTATCTCTTTGGTGCTTGTGATGGCTAGCGATACCAGGATGAAACTCCTGTCTGCATTTAATATCAATCATGCCGGTGCCAGATAGCACTTATTTAAACCGTTCTCCATGAAAGTGCAGGGAATCGTGGGCATGGATGCGAACGTAAGCTACAGGGACGTACTTGCGCGGTCCCCGCAATCTGCATGGGGAAGGCCTTAAGTCAGTGCCAGCCGTTTACACCTTATTCCTAACCGAAGACCTTATCACCAGAAAAACTCCAGCCAGAATGATGCCCGCCCCCAGCATGATGTGAAGATTGATTTCCTCATCAGCAAGTAACCAGCCCAGAAAAATCGCCACAGCAGGATTTACAAAAGCATAAGTCGACACACGCGATGCCGAGGCATTCTGCAACAGCCACACGTAGGCAGAAATTGCGACCATCGAACCAAACACAAGCAAGTATAAAAACCCTGCGAGTGACACGGCGGATACTGCACCAGGGTCAAACTGCGCAGGTTCCCCCAGTAACACCGAGACCAATAATAGACTCGCACCACCACCAATCATTTGGCACGCAGCCGACATAAATATCGACGCCGGCTGGCGTATTTTTTTCGAGTAGATCGAGCCAATAGCCCACAGCAACGAAGCAAGCACAACCATCCCAGCACCCGGCAAATGCACTGAACTGCCCACAATACGCGCCGGGTCCACCAGCAGGACTGTACCAACTATGCCGAGGCTGATGCCTACCATTGCCATGCGTGTTGGCGGTGGTCCCTTTGCCCATAACCAATCCAGCAGGATCAGCCACAAGGGCAAGGTGGAAACCAGCAAGGCCGCAAGCCCGGAAGTGATGTATTGCTCTGCCCACACCACAAGACCATTACCGCCCAGGAACAGGAACGTCCCAATCACCCCCAGATGCAGCCACTGCCAGCGATCAGGATTGGCCACACCTTTGAGACGCAAGAAACCCAGCATCAGCAGGCCGGCAGCGAAAAACCGTGTACCTGCCATCAGAAAAGGCGGCATCGTTTCGATGGCAAAGCGAATCGCGAGGTAGGTTGAACCCCAGATGAAATAGATCAGGAAAAAAGCGAGCAGCAGCCTGAAGCGCTCAGGCCTTACGGAAAGTTGCATGCATCAATACACAAGTAGGGAATGGCAGCATTATAGGCGGCAATTTGGTTTTATTGCTCTGCGTCAAAACCGGCGGCGGAAACTTGCGCTATTTTCTTTATCACACCAGTCTTGTACCAGGGAAAAAAATGCACACCTCAGGAATGCTGAAAACACAGTTGCGGCTCAAGAAAGCGGAGCTTGAGGCGCGCCTAGCGCGAACCCACAAACATATTCACAACAAAGACGAGCCTGTCAGTCCTGATTTTGCCGAACAGATCAAGCAGACTGAAAATGATCAGGTGATTTATGCGCTGGAACAGGAAGCCCTCGCGGAACTCGTACAGGTCAAACGCGCCTTGCAGCGCCTGGACGACGGAGAATATACCAAATGCAGCCGTTGCGGCCTGCCGATAGATCAGAACAGGTTAGCAGCGCTGCTAACCACGGATCTTTGTTTTAACTGTGCCAACAAAGAATGAAACATGCTTGCTTCGTGCGGACTAATAAGCCCTTTCTGACTGAAGCTATAGCAACTGAATCTCGCTTGTTACTGTCCGCAACCCTGTCCTGTACCCACCAGCGACAACACATGGATGCGGCCGGGAGTGCTCTCAATATTGATCACGCCTTTCGCCTGCACTTTTTGGCCAAGCAAAGCGCCACGCTCGTTGTCCTTGAGCACAAACTCAAGATTATTAAGCGCATAAGTCTGGGAACCCAGGGGATTGCCGGCGGATTTGGTAATTTCAATTTCATCAGTGACGTCGGCTTCGCGAACGCGTGATGGAGTGGATGCATTGGTCAGCGTGAACACACCTCCCTCTTCAGTAAAACATCCCACCACACGACCCAGCGCTGTTGACGGTAAGGGTGCAGGACCGTCGTGGCCGGTCAGCATAACGCTGCCAAGATCGGCGAACGCGAGTTCTTTTGCACCTGATGGAAATTCATTTTCGGAAAGAATGTAGGCGAGGATATCGAGGTACTGATTTTCCTTCAGGCTGCCGGGTTCGTTTTCGCGGCTCTTGGGCATTCTTGTTTGCATGAAGTCGTACAAGCTCGCCAGATAATCTTCGCGCCAGGCATCAAGAAACAGTGAACCCGTCAACGGTGGTTCGAGCCCGTCGCCCTGCAGATTGGTCAAATGACAATCGGAACAGAAACGCTTGTATGTATTCTTGCCGCGGCCGACTTGAGCTTGGGTGAACACACCATCGAGCACGGATTGAGGTGAGGTTTCTGCAGATGCCGGGCTGCCCGCTAGCGGCAGCAACAACACAACCCACAACAGGGCGAGCGGCAGCATGTGCATAAAGGGATGCATGAGCGGAATTGCAACTGTGAGAACTATACCTGCCGGGCGCCTAGCCACAACTTGCACCAGTCGCTGTTAATGACAGTAGATTGATCGTTGCTGCTCCGGTTTCTTGTTTGGTAAGAACACCCTTGGCCTGGACTTTTTGGCCGGCCAGCGCAGAGGCGTTGAATTCAGCTCCCTTGTTGAGGGTATAGATCGCATCGCCGGCTGCTTCGTTCATGGACAACGCAATTTCTGCGGGCGTAGTTTCATCGGCGGTGCGCACCCGCGCAATCGGCGCGCCATTGGTCAACTGTGCTGATTCACCTTCAACCTTCAGACAACCTGTTACGCGCACAAGGGTATTGGCCGGCAATGGCTGTGGGCCTGCTTTGCCAACCAGGAGAATATTTCCCATGTCGGTTGCAGCGAGATTTGCTGTACCTGCGGGATAACCGTTTTCCTTGAGCAGGAAGGCGACAGTATCAACATACACGGCTTCGGTCAGATTACCAGCATCATCACCTGGCATATTGGTGCTGATAAAGCCGTAAAGAAAATCGAGCGGAACATCCCGCCAGCGGTCGACGAAGTCTTCGTCAAACAGCGGAGCGGCATCGGGTTCGCCACCTTCATGGCAGTCTGCGCAAATGTTGTTATACGTGCGCGCGCCGCGCTGTGCCTGGGCATTGTTATATACACCATCGAGCACTGTGGTCTGGGCTAAAACAAGGGAGGACGCTGAAACAGTAATGAGGGCGAACAAACTGCGGATGAACATCTGGAGGTCCTGACTGTTTATCAATGAGTACAAATAATGATTTGCACCGAAAAGAGTGAGGATGATTACAGACAGAGAATTCTATTTTAACTTCTGCATCATCCCGTCCTCTTTGGCGGGCAAAAGAGCCAGCCTTTATCTTTGCTGCGACTCTCTTATACTACCCGCCAGCTTAAGAACTGCTGAATAACGAATATTTATGGCTTATTGCTGCGCAACACGACCACCGATAGTGCCAGCAAGTCTTTCCAGTGGCAGGCCACGTTCGCTAAGCAGCTTCTCTACAAGCTCTACAGCCTCGGCATTGTAGATAGCAGACTCCATCCCAGTCTGGAAACCATCAGCCCAATCCAGCACGGTGTTGCCGTCGAGAGTACCTTCACCCTGGAACTGGCCTTTGCGATTGCTGTGCGAGGTGAGGTCGGCACCGCTGTCGACGAGCATCTGAATACCCTGCACAAAATTCTTATGCGCCGCGCCGTGAATAGCCTGGACAAGATCGGTGTTACGCGCATTTATATCAATGCCGGCATCGATCAGAATTTTCATCGCTTCGAGTGACTCTTCAATTGTACCCACGTCTTTCATGAAACCTTTGGTGTAACCCACGCCAGCCAGCGCCATCAAGGCGGTTGTGCCATCGGTAGCAGCAATCAGCGGATCCGCGCCATTGGCCAGCAGCAACTTCATGACCTTGAGATCGCCGCAGAACGCAGCGCGCAGGAAAGGAGTAGCGCCAGCTTCAGCCAGCCAGGTGGAACGAATAGCGTTATGTACTTCGGTATCATCATTGAGACGCGCATTGACGTTGGCGCCTTTGGCAATCAGGTGTTCGATTACTTGATACATGCCGTTGATATCAATCACCGGATTGGGCATGGTGCCTTTTTCGAGTGAGCGCATTTTTACAGCCATATACAGCGGATTCCAGCCCATATCGTTGGCAAGACTCACGTCGGCGCCGTTATCAATAAGCAATTCGGCAATGTCGATATTGGCATTCTGGATGGCGGTGATAAGGGCTGTGTGGCCGCCAGCCGACTGCTGGTTAACAAGCGCTTTTTCCGCCAGCAATACTTTTACGGTTTCAATGCCGTTCTCGCGGCTTGCGAGCATCAGGCTGCTGAGACCACCTTCCGGTGCACCAGGTCCACGACGACCTTCGGCAATAGTGGTTTTGGTACGTGCATTTATGTTGGCACCACGGCCGATCAGCAACTGGACAGCTGCGGCGTGATTCTGTTCCGCTGCCAACAACAACGGAGTAGCACCACGATAGTCATCCTTGGCTTCGATATCCGCACCAGCGTCGAGCAGGACCGCTACACTTTCTGCATCACCGGAGCGTGCCGCAAACATGAGCGCAGTTTCGCTGAACTGCAGAATGGTTGCTTTCGCATCAGCACCGCCGGCAAGCAGTGCTTTCAGAATATCTGCATTGCCATTGACCGCAGCGAGATACAACGGTGTTGCGCCAAGACGGGTTGCCGCTTCAACATCAGCACCCGCAGCAAGCAACTGGTTAACAGCTTCGACGTTGTCCCAGTAAACCGCCCAATGCAGCGCAGTGCTGCCGTCGGCCTGGGTTTCAAGCACATCGGTTTTTTCAGTGAGGAATTGGCTGACTGCGGCAAAGTCGCGTTTTTCGGCAGCATCAGCGACAGCACTTGCAGCGAAGCCCTGGTAACTTACCAGCGGCAGTGTCAGTGCCATTGCGATGCTTAATAACGATTTGCGCATGTTCATTCCCCTTCTCGAAAATTCTTTAGTACTGTTGTTGCAACTGAACTCGACTATCACCCACTACGAACCTTTGTGCGACTCAATTTGCTCAGCTCAACGACGTTGCTTTGGTGCTGTCGCCAATGGCTGGTTCATCGATGCCATACATGTGCAGGACCGACAACAGGAAGTTGGAAGTCGGACCTGTATCTATCACATTCAGTTTGGTCGGTTTGTGTGCACCGGCGGCGCCGCCGACGATCAACTGACCAACGTTTACATGGCTGTGCTGGTTGGCATTGCCCATGTTGCTGGTCCAGAGCACAAGTGAATTGTCGAGCAGGTTACGTTCACCATCCGGAGAATTTTTCAATTGCTCGAGGAAGTAGGCAAAAGTCTGCATGTGATAACGATTAATCTTCGCCCAATCTTCGCGACGTTTGGGATCTTCGCCGTGGTGTGAGGACGAATGGTTGGCAGTGGTCACGCCGGATTCTGGATAAGTCGTACCACTTTCGTCACGACAGAACAGCAAGGCGGATACACGTGTGATGTCGGCCTGGAACGCGAGAACCTGCATGTCCCACAT
>CAIYIP010000439.1 GCA_903926285.1 uncultured Gammaproteobacteria bacterium | reverse complement strand
TCGGGGGGCTCAATATATTACAACCTCAAGCAAAAATTAAGCGCGTTTGGCCATCATTTTGCGTTGTGCAACGAGAGCAGCAAAACCGAGACCCAGCAAGGCCAACGGCATTGGCTCAGGCACACCAGTTGGATCGGGTGGTGGCTCGTTGATGCCGGCTTTACCAGTTACGTGGAACACGGCAAGGAAGATGTTGTCATCTGCCGAAGCATTGGCAGTTTTAACGCTAATGGAGGTATCACCCAGTGCTATCTGTGGCACCAGATTATAACGCTCGTGATCATTGGCAACTGAGGGCAGCAAACCAGAAAATGCATCGTCAGATCCACCCATGGTGAACAGATTACCATTGCTAGCGGTTCCGTCTGCGCTGTCATCGTTGCAGCCTGCATTACTGGTTATCAAAGTGCTGTTTACTGCTACTGTTGAAGTCTGTCCGCTACCAGTGCAGTCGTCTTCATCATAGCTGAAGCCAATACCCAAGCGCATTTCAGCGAAGAAACCAGGTGCCGCAGGATTCAATGGTGTGCCGAAATTAATTGCGGTGGTATCTCCCGCTACCAGGGAAAATCCATCCAGAATGCCGACGGTTGAGTCACCCAGTGAAGCCAGTTCGTATACCACAACCAATGCTTCGCCGTCCTGACTACTGCTGGTTTCAGTAATAGCGAAGTTATACACACCACCTGCACCGCCATCAATGAGAGGCTTGATGATGCTGGTTACATCAGCACGAGCCGCTGTCAAACTGCAGCAGGCATCTGGGTTGGTGCCCAGTGTGGAAAAGCTAACAGCAGTAGCGGCAAGATTACCGCCCACCGAAAACAACGAGGCATTACTGTAAGTCGACGTGTAAAGATAAGCTGCTTTTACAGTTGCACCAACGGGAACGGTGGCAGAAATGGTTCCGGCTTGGCTGGTAGAGGCCCAACCATCCGTTGACACACCATAATTGCCCACATATGTCTGGAACGAGGTTAGTGCCGCGTGGGCACTACCACTCATCAAGGCGGTGCCTACGGCAGCCACCGAGATAAGAGATCTAATGAGTTTCATGAATACTCTCCAAAGGGTTTAAATTTGTGTTTAACCGAATCGGCTCCAACCTTTTAACCCTTGTTAAGAGTCGGCAAGGCCTATCTAATGCGGAGCAATAACCAAGCCACTCCTGCAATTTCACCGAAATTTATTTTTTTTCTTGATATATTTCAAATAATTGCAAAGACGGGGGCTTTTGATTGTAAAACCAGCGCGTATATAAAAAGCCGGGCAGTGTAAAAAAAATCGACAGGCCTGGAAGTTATTCTGAATTCGGAGCTACTATATTTCATCTACATTCACCATGGCCTCAAACAGGCAACTTATTGTTTTTAATAATTATTTCTCGACGCCCTGCAGTAGCTGCCCGATCTACCCTATCCGCTGGACACCTTTGTCAGCTTTTTTACCAACCTCTTGCTCAAGTTATCGCGAGTACTGGTCGTTCTATGCGAATACACAGAACAACCCGGAAAGCCACTTATGAACTCCTTTACCGCTAATGCACCTGCCAAATACCAGCATCCGGCATTGGTAGGCCTCAAGGATAAATATCTAAACGAGGTCTACAGCCTGTGCAGCAATCAGACTATTGATGCTGATAAGTTTCTTTTTCAGACAGGAGACAAGTCGACTCACCTGTACCTGGTTCTTGATGGGACGGGAATAATCGAGCACAGCGTCAAAGATCAGCTTGTACAGCTTGGCAGCATCACCACCGGCGACTATGTGTCCTTGTCACTTTACGTAAAAGACGGACTCAGAACAGCCAGGCTACGCGCAACCGAACCATTAACCGTACTGGCCCTACCCGAAAATATCCTGAACAATCTTGACGACCAGGTGCGAGCCACCATCTTCAGCAATCTGGAAAAAATCGGCGCACAAGCAGGCGACCGGATGTTTATGCAATCCCGCACAGTCAGCACTCGGCAGGAGCCGCTGGTTTCCAGAATTTGCAAGCGCTTGCATAACCAGACGTTGCTCTACAACAGCTCATCTGCGGTCAAAGACATGTTGGCGAAGGTTCCACGCTTACCGCCTTACGCACGCAAACTCAGCGGCATACTGCAGGAAACCAGCACATCGACGCGTACTATCGTAGAAATTGCGAAGCAGGATCCTTCGCTGACTGCGTCGGTCATGAAAACAATCAACTCACCGTACTACGGCTTGCACCATAAAATAACCGATTTCCAGCACGCCGTATTATTGCTTGGCTTCAACCAGATTCAGCAACTCATCGTAAACACCTGCATACAGAGCACCATGCCAAACACTCCCGCGTTCAGGCAGTTGCAGTTTCATTCAGTGGTGATATCGGCCCTGAGTTTTGAAATTAGTCAGATTGTAAAACTGGGCTCACCCGCCATGCTCAGCACACTGGGCATTTTGCACGACATTGGCAAAAGCGTGACGTTGCTGCTGCGCAGCCAGCAACCTGAAATGAATTTTTTGATCGGACAGCTTGATGCCAACATCATCGGTCCCATGCTGCTCAAGGAATGGCAACTGCCGCCCGAAATCACGACACCACTAAAATACCAGGCGTATTCCGAACTTGTGCCGCCATCAGCGCTTCCCGAGGAACACCGGATCAATCTGGCCGTATTGTTCCTTGCCCATCTTTGTTTTTCCCATTTGCAGGGCAAGCCTGAAGAGACCGTACCGGCGGATCTGGCAAAGGACTACATGGGAGTACTTGGCTGTAAAAACCTGACCGTGGAAACTTTTGTTGTGCAATGCCTGGGTCCTGCGCTTGCCAAACGCAAGGCAAGCCTGCCCGTTGTTATCCAGAATCTTATTAACAACGCACTGAATTCTGGCATTGAAAATGTCGAAGCGGAGACATTTTAAATTCTAATTCTGTTTGCATTAGCTGCGCCTTCGCAACAGCTGCGCCATATTCAGATAGCCGGGGAAATTTTGCGTGGTTCCAAACTCAGGAGCTTTCGAACCTTCCTTGTTCGGATACAATGAAAACAGAAACGCAAAAGTTAGTTCCTTGAAGTTGTAGCGTTTTACAAGTGCTTTCAATCAATGGACCGTCCTGCCATGACGAGATTCCATACTGACAAAATATCCAGACTGATCGCCTTAGTGCCTTTTGTACTGGTTGCGTGCGGCGGACCCGGCGATGTGCTGTTTGCCCAGAACAACCTCTTCACCACTACTGTAGTAGCCGATTTCGACGAACCCTGGGCCATGGCCTTTTTACCCGATGGCCGCTTGTTGGTTAGTGAAAAGCGCGGCGCACTCAAGCTCTACACTACGGACCGTGAAACTCTCACCATCGCTGGTATTCCCGAAGTCGAGTAAGGCGTTGAGGGTGGTTTCGGCGATGTTGTGCTGCATCCGGATTTTGCCAACAATCAGCTTGTCTATATCAGCTATGCTGAACCCGGCGACGGAGACTCAGCAGGTGCCATCTGGCTACTCGAAGATGAAGATGATGGTGCAGAAGGCCGGCTGCTGCGGTTGAATCCGGCAGAATAAATTCAGTAGCACCACAGCAAGAATTTATTGGTAATATTATTCGACTGAATGACGCGTTCAGGTTTTTTGTGAACGCTTAACCTGACAAGATATTACTAATGGATACATT
>CAIYIP010000438.1 GCA_903926285.1 uncultured Gammaproteobacteria bacterium | reverse complement strand
TTGTCTGCAACCTGAAATCAGCTTCGGCCTTGTTGCGCTCGGTTGCGAGCAGGCGCTGCCTTGCGATGATGCCGGCTGCAAACAGCTGCTGATCCTTGTCGAGTTCAAAGCTGGCCGACTGCTGCGCCGTCAAAGCGCTCGCCCATTGTTGTTGCAATTCCATTATGGCGGGACTCTTCAACGTGGCCAGCGGCTGCGCGGCTGTTACTTGCTGTCCTGGCAGCACGAGCCACTCTTGCAGTATTCCTGCATGCAGCGCATGTATCTCCGACACCAACTGCGGTGAACTGATAACACTGGCAGGAAAACGAATACCTGCATTTGCTGAAGGGGGTGCCAATTGCGTGAACACAAGGCCCAGCCGCCTCATGGTCTCAGCATCAAGCGGGAGGCGCGTTTGCGCAAGAAGAGCTCCGCTGCCGGACAACAGCAGCACGATGGCCAATAAACGGATTTGAAACTGCCTCATGGCAATACTCCTGAAATCTGATTGAATTCGGTAACAAGTCTTTGCTGCGTTAGTTGCAGCAGCTCCAGTTCTCTTGCGGCGGTACGGGCCTGTTGCAGCGCCAGCATGACCTGGACCAGCGTAATTTCACCTTGAGCAAAAGCGGTTTCTGCCATCTGCCAGCTGCTCTCTGCCAGTGCTGCCTGCTCTGTTACGAGCGGCAGCATTTCACTTGTGATAAACAATTCATGCTCGACTTCATGCAATGCCATGTCGAGGTTGCGCTGGGTATTGAGGTATTCGACTTCGGCATCAACTTTGTCACGGCGCGCGCTGCTGCTGCGGGATGCAACAAGAGCTTTGCCACCAAAGGGGACGGTCAGCGAAACACCAACACTGTCTGTGTAGGGCTGGAAACGATCACTGCGTTCACGTCGCGAACCAACCGTCAACAGCGGGTTCCCCTTGGCAGTGGTTGTACTCTGCTGAATATTGGCCTCTGCAAGATCGACTTCTGTCTGCAGATAACGCAGTAAGGGATGCGCTGCGGTTATGCCGATATCCGCAGTGCGGCTTTCCCTATGGGGTGATGCCGGCCTGACCTGCAAGCCAGTCAACACGGTATAACTGCGCTCTGCATCAACATACATGGCATCTGCATCAAGCTCGCGTTTGCGTTGTGCCAGCAGCAGGCTCTCGACCTGCATGACATCGAGCCTCGCGACTTCACCCGCATCAAACAGTGTGTTTGTCACCGCAACCAGCTGCCGGGCCTGTGCTGTTGCCTCTTGCTCCAGCCTCAGCAAGGTTTCTGCTTCCTGGATGTCGGCCAGCACTGCGCGTACTTTCCCGGCGAGCACGAGTCGCAATGACACCTGCCACTCGCCCAGCTGCTGCTGAAAACTTTCACCCAGCACACTCGCATTGTGCCTCTCTCCCGGTCGCCACAAGGGCAACTGAATGCCATATTCCAGCTCTCTGAGACCAACATTATCGAGACGGCTGTCGTTGTTGTAGCTGAGAGCAAGGCTTGGCCGGCCCGACACCCAGCTGCGCCCGCTCGCAGAATAGTTGTCCGCCTGTTCCTGCCTTACTGTATATTCCAGATATTCCGGCGCATGCATCCAGGTATTTTCCATGACCTCAGTAAAAGTCAGGGCCTCACTTGTCTGCAATGGCTCATGCAGATCATGTACCTCTTGCTGCGCAAACAGCAGATCACAGGACGCAATACAAAACAGACACCAAAAATATTGAGGCAGACGTATTCCTGTCAGCACAGCAGATTTCTCCTGTTGGGTTGTTGACGGTTCAGATAATAAAAAACGCGGCAATACATAAGACCAATCCTACTGCACAAAATAGCGCGTAACGCTGGGTAACATCCGGCGCTTGAGTTAGGTCAATTTTTGCAAGTTTTGCTTAAGCATTGCTTAAGCATTCACCACTACCCTACAATTGTTCATCGTAAAAAGGTTTCCAATGCAGCGTATAAACAGCACCTCATGGTCAAAGTGCCCCGCCTGGTTTTACAGCTTTTTACTGCTGACCTGGCTGCATATGCTGTCACTGACTTACGGCTTCTTTGCCCTTGGCCTCACGCAATTCACGCCTGGCCTGAATACACTGTTTCATGTGTCAACCTGGCTGTTTTATAGTTTTTTCTACTTATTGCCAGTATGCCTGCTGGGTTATTTGTCTATCCGGTTCGCCGGACGTCACCATCTGCTGACGCTTGCGCTTGTCTGGTTAAGTAGCAGCCTGATTCTGCTGGCGATTCAAACCGATCACATGATTTACGATCTCTACTCGTTTCATATCAATCGTTTTGTCTTGAACCTGCTGCTGACTCCGGGCGGGATCAGTTCGCTGGGTTCGTCGGACGCGACCTATATATCCACGGTTCTTATCGTGCTGCGGATAATGGTGTTGCAACTGGCCATTGTGGTACTGAGCCGCTTGGGTGGTTTTTTCTGCGCTCAACAACTCAAACCAGTGCGCTGGATTTTTGGTGTGAGCGTTTGTCTGTTTCTGATTCAGGGTGTCGCGTATGGGATCAGTGATATCCAGCAATATGGCCCAGTGCTTGATGGCTCCAAGGCATACCCCTTGTTCCGCCGCGTACGTTTTCGCTCACTGGCCCGCAGTCTTGGCTACACGCCCGTCACCGTGCAGAAGCAGGAGTTAACACTTGAGGAAGGTAACATCAGTTACCCGTTGGCCCCCGTCAGTTTCCAGAATGAAGTGACGCCACCGAACATAATCATGCTGGTGGCTGAATCGCTGCGCTGGGATCAGCTGGACAGCACGATCATGCCCAACACATGGCAATTCAGTAACAATAACGTACGTTTCGCAAAGCATTATTCCAGTGGCAATGGCACACGCGAGGGTTTGTTCGGCCTGTTTTATGGCCTGTATGGTTCTTACTGGGACAGCTTCATGCATGCCCGCCAAAGCCCGCTGCTGATGGATCGGGTGCAGGCACTGGACTATCAGCTCGACATTCGCACCAGCGCTACTTTCACCTATCCCGAATTCGACAAAACCCTGTTCGCCAACGTACCGCCCGCGGTCATGACTACTGCAGACGATAACCTTTCACCCTGGCAGCGTGATCAATTCAACACCGATGGCTTGCTGCAATTTCTGGAGCAGCGCAACACGTCACAGCCCTTCATGACATTCATGTTTTTTGAATCGACGCATGCGGCCTACTCGTTTCCGGAAGAGCATGCGCTGTATGCTGATTACCAGGGCGACATGGACTACACCCGCGTGTCCAAAGCCGCGCTCGCAGAGAACATAACACCTCTGTTTAATCGTTATCACAATGCTGCCTACTGGGTTGATGTTCAGCTCGGACGCATCTACGCGAAACTGGCTGAAGAGAATTTGCTGGATAACACCATCGTCATAGTGACTGGTGATCATGGCGAAGAATTTATGGAGCATGGTGCGTGGGGACACAACTCCAGTTTTGTTGAGGAACAAACCCATGTGCCGCTAGTGATGCATGTTCCGCACAGCCAGCCACAGGTAATTGATGCGACGACTACCCATCTGGATATTGCCACCACACTGCTGCAGGAGCTGGGTGCGCAGGGCAAACCTGAAGTATTCAGTCTGGGGCATCCAATTCTTGCGACTGCACAACGCCCCTACATCGTACTGAGCGACTGGCACAGTATTTCAGTGCAAACACCCAGCCTCAAATACCGGATACCTTACCTGACCTCGGGTGGTGATTCCTGGAAGGCCACTGATGAAACTGACGAGTTGCTGCCAGAGTCAGACGCTACTTTTCTGGTAAGTCAGCAGCAACATCACCTGTTGCAGGCCATTACCAATACCTCGTTGTTCTATACAGAATAACCGCGGCAATAAGAGTTGGCGCAAACGCGTCGAGAAATGAGTTTGGTGGAGTCGGTGTTTAGCCGGTTGGTTATGCCGTTATGCACGGCATAACTGGTTAAACACAGAACGAGTTGAATTTTTCAGGCGTTGACAGCAACAGTAATTTCACCAACCTCGACCTTGATGACTTCGACCAAAGTGCCTGCGGCAATGGGCTCGCTGCTTTTGACTTTCCAGTCTACGCCCGACATGCGATGCTGGCTCACCTGTGTTGCTGAAACCGGACTTGCGAGGATAAAACTATGGCCGATAAATTCACCTTTAACTTCCTTGCTGCCACCACTGTCCTGCATTTTTTTCAGCGGCTTCCACAAACTGAACGCGAAGGCGAGACTCAGCACTGCCACGCTGCCAAAGGCAACCACCATGGTTTCAGGCAGTATGCCGATCGCCATCAATATGCCTGAGAGGATGCAGGCCAAGCCGATAAAAAACAGAATGAAGAGACCAAAACCAAACACGCCGACTTCAATCACCAGCAGGGCCACTCCCAGAACCACCAGCAGAGTAGCGAAATTATCTGTCAGCCATGTCATTGCTGTTCCCTCGTATGCTGTTATTGAGGCGGTTTCTGTTATCGAGCCGGCTGCTGTCTGCAGACGGACCGCCGCCTGACTGAATACCCGTTGGCGCCTGGGTATTATTGTTCAACTGGTTGATGATGGTCATGGCCTGCGCTACTACACTGGAAGCATCGGTCGCATTGTCGGGCAGAAGCACAACAGTGGATTCCTTGGCGATGGCATGTTTGGCAGCAATGGCTTTGGAGGCAAGTTCCAGCTGAATCGCTTTCTGGCCAGCTTCAGTGATTGCCGCTTCACCTATCTTGTGCAGTGCAGCAGCCTGTGCCTCGGCTACAGCTGTAATAGCAAGAGCCTCACCTTCAGCTTTTAATACCTGCTGCGCTTTCTGACCTTCGGCGGCCAGTACTACCGATGCTTTCTGGCCTTCGGCCACGTTGATGGCGGCCTGCCGGTCGCCTTCCGACTCGAGAATCTGCGCACGTTTTACGCGTTCCGCTTTCATCTGCGCTTCCATCGCATCCATGATTGATGCCGGCGGCACAATGTCCTTGATCTCGTAACGCATGACCTGGATGCCCCAGGGCGCTGCCGCCTCGTTGATTGCATTCACGATGTTGGCATTGAGATGGTCGCGTTCCTCGAAAGTTTTATCGAGTTCCATTTTGCCGAGCTCCGAACGCATCGTGGTCTGCGCGAGCTGCGTCACGGCAAAAATGTAGTTATCAACACCGTAGGTAGCCTTGTAGGGATCAAGCACACGGAAATACAGCACACCGTCGACGCTTAGTGAAATATTGTCCTTGGTAATGCCGCTCTGGCTCGGCACATCCACGGCCTGTTCCTTGAGCGAGCGGTCGGCGGCAATACGGTCCAGAAAAGGAATAATAAAGTTCAGGCCCGCAACCTTGGTAGAGTGGTATTTACCAAAACGCTCCACCACAAAAGCGCGATTCTGCGGCACAAACTTGATACCCATACGCAGCGTGATAATGACCAGGATCAACAGGATGCCGGGCACGCTGAAAATTGTATTCAATATTAATTCCATGACCTGCTCCTTGTAGTGCTGCGATTAACCGAGACTGCCCTTCTCTGAACTACTAATATGTGAACTACTAATATCTGAACTACTAATATCTGAACTACTAATGTCTGTACTGCCGAGCCTTTACGATTAAAGCTGGCGTCTTCATCATAACGAGTGCGGCACATTTTGCCCAATTTTTTATGACTAATTAGTGCCCGGCCAACACCGCTCGGAACCACTGGCTGATAGCAGCGGCAGATAAGACCCAATACGCACTCCTCGGGTATACTCTCGCCTTCAACAGGAACCCGTTTTATGCCAATTGCCAAATCTCCATCCCACAACCGCCTGGTCCTCTGCCTCGCATTTGTGAGCGGTTTTATCATCATGGCCATCGAACTGCTCGGTGGGCGCATCCTCGCGCCTTATTTCGGCAGCAGCATCTATGTCTGGGGCAGCATCATCACCGTGTTTATGCTGTCCTTGTCCATTGGTTACCTGGTGGGTGGCCGCCTGTCACTACTGCAACCAAATCTGGTGCGTTATGGCTGTTTTTATGCCGGTGCTGCCGTGTTGCTGCTGCCGCTGATCCTGTGGAGCAACCAGATCATGGAAGTGTTGTTTCTGCAGATTGAAGATCCCCGTTATGGTTCGCTGGTCGTCTCCATGATGTTGTTCTTTTTGCCGACGGCGGTCATGGGCATGATTGCGCCCTATTCCGTGCGCCTGCTTGTGATGGACAGTGAACGCAGTGGCCATGTCGCCGGCACGCTATATTTTATTTCTACGCTCGGCAGCGCCATCGGCACGCTCGCTACGTCGTTTTATCTCGTACTGTGGTTTGAAGTGAACCAGATCCTTATAACAATGGGGATCATGCTGGCACTCGCCGGCGCGCTTGCGATTGCCGCTGGACGCAACAAGGTCAGCTAAAACTGCACAGGAACCGACGGCGCTGCGCCGCTTCTGATTTCATCGACCAGTGTCGGCGAACCGTTTTCCCATACCAGCAACATCGACCGCTTGGGACTGAAACCCTGATGCCTGCAATAGGCCGGCATCGCGGCCATGTCGCCCGCCTTCATAATCACGCGCGCCAAAGGCTGGCCGGTGTCGCGGTGATCGCAGTTCCAATGGATTTCATCACACATCTGGAAAAACCATTCCACGCGATCGTTACCATGAATGATCGGCAAGATATGTTCTTCAGTGGTTGGGCACATGAAACTGGTTTTGACGACCGACGTGAATGAGGGATTCCACGTCACCTGCGAGCGGGACAGAAACGCAAACAGGTTGAAGGCATGCACTTCATTTTCAAAACCAGGTTCGGGATGTAATTCAGGTGCATCCTGCGGCACGTCGACAAACGCGCGATTAACAGGAGCACCGCTGGCATCGGTGCGCAATTGCAGGTCACCTTTCAAGCCGACACAGCGGCGCGCAAGTTCACGCGCGCGGGTAATAGCCGGCATGTTACTGCCATTTTTCGGACCGTAAGCTGAGCCAGTTTCCTGCGGCGCCGCGAACGGATCAAAACCCGCATTGGTCCAGTCGGCAAGCATCGCTTCAAACAATTGCCGCAGCGTATCGGTGGGGAAATTTTCCTGGTGATCGCTGCCAGCCGCCTTCATCGCAGCGTTGTAACTGCCCGCGAACATGTCCACAGTTTGATAGTGATTGACGGTACCAAACACATTGTCAAAATTGACCCAACCATAAAAAAAGCCCCAGGCAACATCGCGCATCAA
>CAIYIP010000437.1 GCA_903926285.1 uncultured Gammaproteobacteria bacterium | reverse complement strand
GTCCCTGATAAACACCATCAACTGTTACCGATGCATTGCTTGGTGAAGAGCGCAGCAGTACGAGGCCATCGGCCTGCTCAAGTGTAATATCGGGCAGGCTGATATCTTCCCGCGCGGCAACACTGACCTTATCCGTCCATGCCTTGTGTGCAGCCAGTTTAACTACAAATTCATGCACGCCTGACAATACTTCAGCCTTCATCGGGGTCTGGCCAACATCAACACCGTCAATGGTGATGGTTGCGCCAGCAGGAGTTGAGCTGAACGCAACATTGCCCCAGGCGGGCAGCAGTTCCAACGACAGTGATTGAGATTGCGATCTGCCTTCAATGGCGACACCGGATTCAAGATCTTCGTATCGCTCCTTGCGCAAGACAAGGATGTGGTCGCCTGCAGCCAGCTCCAGTTGCTGCAACGGCGTTGTCCCTACCGACTCGCCATCCACAATAACTTCGGCACCGGATACAGCGCCGGTATCAAGGTCCAGAAACCCTGGCAAAGGAACCAGGTCGATGGCGAATGTCTGGGACTGAGCCGAACCTACTTCGAGAGTATTGATATATTCGTAATAGCCCTCTGCGTTGATGGTTGCTGCAAGTTGCCCCTGACGCAGCAAATAACGCGGGCCAATTTTTACTGCGAGCGGACCCTCGAGTTCTATCGTATGGGCAATCAGTGGGTTAACAGCAAAAAATACCGACTTGGCCGTTAACACAAACCAGCCAGTAGTGACTGCGGTCAACAGGGCGGCGCCCAGCACGATGCGCGCTGGACTCAACTTCAGGCGAAAACGTTTCTGCTCAGCTTCCAGCGGCGTAAAGTCAACCGCGACAATAGTCTCGTCGTCAGAAAGTTGCGGAGGCAGATGTAATTTTTGTTCTGACATGGCTGGTTTAAAACTCGGGTAGTACTAAGTCTAGATTATTTCGTTGCACGCAACATTTACAACCGGCGCCTGCCCATCGATGGTCACTACGAATTCCTGGCGGACATCGCGGTAGCCGGGGCGCACACCCGTGACTACGTACGTGCCGGGTGTGAGGTTAAGGGTTTGGCTCGTGAACATGCCCAATTCGCCCGAGCGTACCAGCGTGACAGCGGTCACACCATCGGACTGCAGGACGACATTCACAGGAACCCGGACGCGCTGTATATATCTTTGCACTTGATCCATTTGGCTGCGGAGCTTTGGGCCTGGCTCAAGCAGGCGTTCGGCATCAGCGAGCACTTGTGCAGTCTGGTTGAAGATATTTTCTTCAGCAAGCCTCAGGGGATCGCCGATAGTGGTGGTCAGGAATACATCGAGATTGTTGCGGCTGTTACTGCGTTTGCGGCCTTCCTGCGCGTTTACCAGGTTAGGATCGACGGCCAGCGCCTGATCCCATTCGTTTATTGCCTGCTGCCAGTTCTCTTGAGCTTCATGTTGCAAAGCTGACTCGACATGGACGCTCACGGCGGTGAAAGTCTGCTGGTCATTGGCCTGCTGAATTGCAGAAGTTACTTCATCAGCGCCGGGGCGCATTGCCTGTGCCTGCTCGAAGGCTTCAAGCGCTTGACCCGGTTGATTGTTCTGCAATGCAGCGTAGCCACGCGACATCGCACCAGCAAAATTTCGTTCGGCGATTGCAGCATTAACATCAGACAGCGCCGTTGTAGCGCCGGTATGAGATGCGTCCAGGGCAAGCGCCTGCTGATATTGTTCGCGCGCTTGTTCAAGTTGCTTGCCGGATTGCAGGTTGCGGCCCGCATCGATGAAACCTGCCACTTGTGTGAGGACCTGGGCACGATCCATACCTGCGGACGCTGCAGTACTTTCAGGGTTGATCAACAAGGCCTGGCCGTAGGCATCGGTTGCAGCTTCGGCTTCACCTGCCAGATATGCAGCATCTCCAGCCTGCATTGCTGCATCGTATTGTGCAGTTTGGCCGGCGCTGATTTGCTGTAGCTGGTTCAGGCTGGACTGGTAACTATCGTTTGCCTCGATAAATTCCTGCTTTGCATAGGCATCATCACCGGCGCGGGCGAGTGCCAGAGCTGCGTTAAACGGAACTTCGGCCCAGTCGAGCACCTGTTTTTGTTCAAGGGTTTCCTGCAGTTCAAGCAGGGCTGCGAGTGTGGTCTGTGCAGTTTCGCGTTGCTTGAAACGCTGCGCTTCTTCAAACGGCGAAATACCGGGGTCGGGGGTTGTGTCCGCTGTTGGAGTTTCAACCGGAACTGCAGAGCTGATTACCGGTGTGCTGACATATCCGGGCAGAACAAAAAACACCGTGCCGACAAGTACCAGCAGCAAGGCAAAAATTGCCCACAGTACCTTGCTGTTTTTTTGTTGATACTGCTGATAGTGCAGCTGATCGGTCATCCCGAGCTGGGGAGCCGCATTGCCTTGCCGGGGTGAATCTGCCGCGGACCTCTTTGAATCGTTGATTACTTCTGTCATGGACGTCTTATCTGATGGTTTACCTAGATACTGCCTTATTCTGCAAACTGATTTCTGTCCAGCAACCCTGGTTTATTGATTGACCGCCGGGGGGAGTTCCGCCTCATTTCCGGCCTCGGCATCAACGATGGGTTCAGCTCCGGTTTCGGCCGCATAGATTTCAGCCAGAATTTCGCGCCACTGGGCATACTGGGCATCAACAGTCCCGCTCAGAGTAACAACTTTCTCTTCGAGCTCGATAGTCTGCGGCGCAATTTCAGTGCCGAGGGAATTGCCAAGTTCGGCGAGTGCTTCGGCCTGCATCTGGGCCTCGTCGCGTTTCGCAAAAGCATCCTTGATCAGATATCCGCCACCAAACAAACCACCGTATGACGTATATAACTGCGCATTTGAGCTGGAATTGGAGGCGCCAGCAAGGCCACCAAGTATTGCCGCTACACCAAGCACCATGTTGCGACGGGACTGGGCGATGAGTTTGTCGTACTTCATGACTTCTTCGTAGCTCTGCTTGCGGAATTCGGTATAGGGCCCCTGCATCTGGCGCGCAAAGTTGACGTAATGGTCCTGCAGTGCATCAACATACAGGTAGTCACGCTCACGAATGGCATCGAGGCGGGTGAGCAGAGGATCATTTTCGGCGGGCAGGCTTGTCGTTTCCAGAATGCCATTGCGTCCGGTTTCCAGGTAAGGGTCAAATACCTGCGGTGCGAAAGTGCGTGCGAACTGAAGTTTGGAGATGGTGCGGATATTGAGCAGATCTGCACTTTCCATGTTTTTCTTGCGGAAACTCAGGATATCGTTCGCGATACGGTTGTACAGATTTTGAAAAGAATCCTCAGTGCGGCGCAGGCGTGGGTCGTAATTGAATTTGCTGACGACTTCCTCGTAGTCCTTGTCTATCCAGACCTTGCCCGTGACATCGCTTACCTTGACATGCAGTTGCATGGTTTCGCCATCGCTTTGCAGAATCGTGCCATGCACAGCAAGGTCGTAATAAGACAGGTCGCTGGGTACTACTCTTACCACTCCCCAGTTGCCATTGCTCTGCAGCGTTTGCGCAAGCAGATAGGACACAAACTGCGTTTCTGCCATGCGCACATCGGCAAACGTAAGCTCTTCCCGGTTGGGCGCAATGTCATCGAGGCCTGGATCGAAAATCGCAATGCCGATGTCGAGTAATTCCGTTTCCGGTATGGGAGCAATATCCACAACAACAGGAGTAAGGGTGGTTGTTTTAACCGTCTGGGTGCTGCAAGCGCCAGGCCCGAATACGGCTATCAGCAAAAACAGGGTGTTAAGTGGTCTGTTCATGTGCTTGTCCTGCTGGATTCTCCCGTAACACGTTATTGGGCAAGGCCAGTATATTTTCGGTATTCATTCCAGAGTTTTTCGCGCAGCTCAGGATCAGGTTCGTGCAAGGCTGCTTCACGCAACTGGCGCGCGACGACATCGTCATCATCTCCGTTGGGGATATCAGGTGGAACCGGGAACGATGCGCCCTGGCTCTGGTCCGAAAATTCGCCTTCGCGGTCGGTGCCGCCACTTGATGGCAGGTAACCGCCGCCGCTGGAATTGTTCCTGGCAGAAGCGATGACAGTGGAGTCGCCTCCTGCTTCTGATCCTTCACCCTCGCCACCCGCGCCTTCTTCACCACCGGCGCCTGTACCCATAACTTCGCTACCTGCTTGATTGGCTTGCCCCTGAGCCCGCTCGCGCTCGCTGAGGATCGCACCATCAAATACGGCATAACCGGCTTCGAGACGGGCATCCAGTGCCGCTTTACGCTGGGCTGCGGTCATGCCACCACTGCCTGGGTTGCCAAGGCCTGCAAAGGGATCATTACCACCGGCCGTGCCGCCTTGCGCGCCAGAGCCTTGAGAGCCTTGACCGGACGAACTGCTGCCACCAGCGGTGTTTCCACTGCTGTTGCCAGCAGTCGAGGACGAGCCATTTGTTCCAGGAAACCCGGGTGTGCCCGGCATCCCGCTTGAAGGTGCTCCGGGCATGCTAGTTGAACCCGGCATACCCGGCGATCCAGGG
>CAIYIP010000436.1 GCA_903926285.1 uncultured Gammaproteobacteria bacterium | reverse complement strand
TTTATTTCTGCCGCTGTAAAAATAACGGCAAAACTAAAGGTGGCTGTCCCCATTTATCTGTCCCCATCTATCTATCGAAACGAAAAAAAAGTGGCTGTCCCATTTCTCTTTTTTTTCTCTCCAAAAAAAGTGGCTGTCCCATTATTTTTTTTGCTATTTCTCTTATTTCTCTTTTTATCTCAATAACGGAAGGTATAGCTGAGCTTCGCTGTTACTGTGGACACTGCCGAGTGGAAGCGATTGTCGAGGTCGAGGTCTTCCATGTTGTGGTTGACTACGAAGAAATATTCCTGCCCCGCCCGTGGAATCCATTGCAGACGCATATTGATCCCCAGCGTTTCGCTGACATTATCGTATTGCACAAGGTTGACCCAGGACAGCGTGTTGGAAAATACGTAGTCGACGCTGGCGGTTAAGAGGCGAGTCATGAAAGCCCCCTCCGGCAGCTCCACGTCCGTCAGGTTGAAACCCAGGCTGGTGCGGATTTTCGGTGAAGGCTGCCAGGCGAGGTTGCCGAGCAGGCGACTCTGGTGGCCACTGTAGAACGTTCCCTCGATCCACGCGAGGCGACCGCTCAGCTTGCGGAAGGGGGCGCTGCGAAACTCGATGCCATGGTTCTCGAAATCGTAGAGTCCCGCCGGGATCACCACGCCCGAATGGATGCGGAAAGGCGTCATCAGTTGTTCTTTGCTGAAATTCGAGCGCAGGAACATGCCATCTCCGATATTGGTGGTGAGCTCCAGTGGCGTCACGGACAGACTCTCGGACTGCAGGTTGCCGGCCGAATCGTCGAAGCGCTCCAAATCCACGCCGAAGTACAGAGACTGGAACGGACTGTTGTCAGGCCGCCACATGTAGTTTAGCGCTGCGCCCGTCTCATCCACGCCGGTGCGGTTGGCGAAGCCCAGCGCCGGGTTGAAGTTGTCCTCAAAGCGATTAAACGTGAGCAGGCCGGTCAGTCCCTCCTGGCTGGGCAAACCCACGGAGATGCCGGCGGCTGCATCATCGCCACTGACGCCCTCAGTGTCACTTTGTTGCAGCCAGCTCGAGACCTCGAAGATGCGGCCGCCGGGCAGGTTGGAATTGCGGTACAGGAAATCCATGCCGACCAGGGAGTTCTTCAGGTTTGAGATTGGATTGCCTTCGGTAGCGATGATGCCTATCGCGGATTCGCTCAGTAAGCCCTTCCGCACGCGCAGTACCGATAGTGTATCCGGCGCCACTTTATCTGTGCCGTCCTGACGGATGCTCAGCGCGCCGAGTTCCCAGTCGCCGATGCGTCCACTGATCTTGGCCCCCGCCTCCAGGTCGATGGCCTGGCCGTTGCCTCCGAGGCCTATGCGCCGGGAGAAAAAGGGGCGGCCGTTCTGGTTCAGGCGGCCAAACTCGAAGATGTCTGCCTCGCGCAGGAAAAAGTCGCGTTTCTCTGGAAAGAACAGGCTGAAGCGCGTCAAGTTGACCTGACGGTCATCAACCTCGGTGGCAGAAAAGTCGGTGTTCGCCGTGAACGAGGCGTTCAAGCCAGACGTGAGCTTGTAGAACATGTCCACTGACGGCTGGGTGTTGAGGTCCGAGCCGCCAACAGTACTGAAGTTGCGTTCCTGGGTAACGCTGAACGAGGGCACAATGTCGAGGCCCAGTCCCTGCCGCAGGCCCACCAGATCGCTGGCGAGTCCCGCGCTGCTGGGGTCGAAGCGTCGGTCGTTACTGACCCACACCATCTGCTCGTTGCGTGTCTGGATCCGGCGCGAGAAATTCATGCCCCACGTGTCGATGTTCGGATCGAAGGAAATCGACTTGAAGGGAATTTCGAACTCGGCAATCCAGCCGTCTTCCACGATGCGGGTTTCAGCCTGGTAGATCGAATCCCAGTCGGCATAAAACTGGGAAATGTTCCGGTACAGGCCGTCTGCCCTCACACCGTTGGGGTTTACGCCAAAGAAGTAGCCTCCGCGCTTGGTGTTGAAGGAGTCGAGGGAAATTGAAAAGTAGTCGTCGCTGCCGAATATCGTCGTGTTCTGCTTCAGGATGTTGGCAGTGATCAGCGCCGGATCGATGAACATCTTGACACCCACGTACAGCGCATCGTCGTCATAGAGCACGCGCACTTCGGTGCGTTCCGAGGGTTCGGCATACTCCACCGGAATGATCTGGTGGAACTCGTCGATAAACGCCGCGTTCTCCCACACAGTATCGTCCAGCACACCGTCGATGACAGGCGGCGAGTCGGTGCGTACAAGGCGGATGGTTTTCTGGTCCCGCCCTTGCCCCACCTGGATAGACTGGGCAAGGACAGGTACCGAGAGAAGCAGCGCCGCTGCCAAGGTGAGAGACTGACGAAACATAAGGATGCTCTTCTATTTTTTTCTGATTATGGAGAGCTCGACCTGCCGGGGGAAGCAGACCATTGTGGAGCTATTAAGGAATGCCGAGGCTCCAAAGGCTTAACGGTTGTGCATGTGTGTTGACCGCTGACGAGATTGAAGCTGTCGATATAAATTCAAAAACAAAAATGGGATGACAAAAAGGACAAAAGGACAAAAACAAAAATGGGACATCCACGAATGACCCCTTATAACCGGCAAGGATTTCTGCAAACTCCAGGATATGTGACGCCAGAGCAATTTGAGCTGAAGGCTGTCGCTTAAAGCAGTGTCCGAAAAAGCCGGTATACATCAGTCTATCCCATGTTAAATGCAACTTGAATACACGGAGGCATTGCCGATGAAAAAACGTCAAGCGATGATCGTTGCCGGCAACCCGTTCGAGATAATCGCGACACAAATTTGCGACGACGAGCGGCTACTGTGCATTGACAATATTCAGGGCATCCGCTCGGAATAGTGTGAGGTTTTCGAAACAGTTGACGCTGCGCTGAAGGCCGGACGACTGGCACTTGAAATCGAAGGGGTTGAGGAATTCATCGCCAATGAAGGTTTCGCGTATTGACCTCAATAAGAAAAAGCTCCAGGATCTGCTGGTACCCGGCATTACGATAAAGGCAGTTTTCAGGAATGTGCTTCGCCAAAGAGATGAAGAAACTGCTTTAGCTGCAATTGCGCATAAGCACATAGTACAGCGTTGATATTGCGGGATGCGGTAACTTACTTGGCCGACGGTGCTCCAACCCCGGACGACGCGGCATCCAGTTCCGATCCGTCAGGCAAGGTAACCGCGCCGCCGCTGGCGCGGTACTCATCGCCGCGGGCGCGGTAGCCGACTACGGAAACCATGGTGCCCGCCGGCAGCGAGTTGCGGTCCCAGCCGCGGCGGATCAGCGCGTTGGGCGCGCCGCCTTCGATGGCCCATTCCTGGACTTCGCCTGTGGCGGTGGTGACCTTCAGGTAGATGTAGGAATGAGGATTGGTGAATTCCAGGCGGATGACCTCGCCACTCAGTTGTATGGGTTGGTTGATGTCGAATTCCGCCGAGAATGAGTGATGCGCCGCCGCGGGCGTAATCAGCCCCGGGGAAGTGATTAGTGCGGTGGTGAGGAATATCCTGCGTAGCATGGTGTGGGGCATTTCTACACCTCTCTTATGTTTTCATGTTGGCGGTTTAGGGGTTTCCGGCCGCAGCCGACTCTTCGCTCATCAAGTCTCCGTACAACAACTGCTCGGCATATTCTACGCAGTTGAACTCCAGCAGACGCGCATCGTCTTCGATGTTCCGGTACAGCGGCATACTGATGGTCCAGGGGCGCGAGAAGGTCTTAGGATCATTGATGGTGGCTTCGTACTGGATGTGGTTTTCATCCACAAGAGTGTAACGCTCGGTCACAATCATGGCGGGGCTATGGTGGTTGCCGGCGCGGTCAAGCCAGGTTTGGTCGATGCTGGAATTGACCTCGATAACAAGCGAATCGCCGTCCCATGAACCGTTGGACCAGCCCATCCACAGATCAACTGGAGCGGTCTGGTGCTGCGCTTCGTTCATGTATACAGGCCGGTTGGCGTTTGCATAGGCATAGCTGAACAGAATGATGTCACCTTCGCCCTGTACGATCTGGAACGGATGCGGCATGTAGGTGGCGCGCGGAATGCCGGGCATGTAGCACTTGGCTTCGGGGTCGGTGGCGGGCCAGCCGGCCTGGTTCTCATCGCGCTTGGCCAGCGCTTCCGGCAGATAGGGTATGCTGCCGCCGTCTACCACGCTGCGGCCTGCCGGAATCGCGGCGATGGCGCCGAGTTGCCAGAAGTCGTCGAGTGCTTCTGCCGAGTGGCCTTCAAGATTCCAGTAAGCAGTATTCAGTGCCTGCCAGATGCCGTTGAAGTTGGGTTTGCCGTCAATGCGCGCAACGTGTTCGGCCGGTTGAGCGCCCACATTGGCTGCGAAGCCTGTCAGGGTAGCGCAGACCAAAAGAAAAATATCAGGCTTGGGTAGCAGTTGTCGTTTCATCGGCTCTATTATAGCCACACAAACTCTTTGCAAGGGTAGAAGAAAAATGCGAATTCCAGCAGATCACGTTACTTGGCACACTGCTATCCGGTCCTATCCACTGCGCACTCTGGTATTGTCAGGGCTGGCAATGGCCCTGGGAGCCGGTCTTACTCAGCAGATTGCGGCGCAGTCCGACGACGCTCCGGTGCCAGCTGAGCTTGCAGCTGCAGCCGTTGCTGAGCCCTCATGGGAAGTACCGCACCTGTCCTGGGGGCATCCGAATCTAGAAGGTACTTTCACCAGTCGCGACATGAGCGGCATTCCTCTGGAACGGCCAGTACAGTTCGGCGAGCGTGCATCGTTGAATGAAGAAGAGTACCTGCAGCGAGTGGGCGGCGGCCCCGGCGGCCTTGCTGCGCTGCGCGCAGGCGAGGAATTCGAAGGCGAAGCTCGCCTGCAACTCAGCGCGCTTGACTCGAGCGAAGTCGGCACTCGCACCTTCGGCTACAACTCCTACGTTATTGAGCCTGCCAACGGCCGCGTGCCGGCCCTGACTGCGGAAGGGCAGCAGCGCCAGGCCGCGTTTCGCGGTGGCCAGTCGAACGGGCCGTACTTCACAACAGCAAATTTTTCTTACTACGATCGCTGCATGACGCGCGGCATCAGTGGTTCCATCATGCCGTCACTCTATGGTGACGCCATGCGCATCGTGCAGTCACCGACGGAAGTTGCGATCAGTTATGAAATGCTGCACGACACACGGATCATTCCGCTCGATGGCCGCGCCTTTCCGGATGTTGGGTTCAGCCAGTTCATGGGTGCATCGACAGGCCACTACGAAGGCGACACTTTGGTAGTGGAAACCCGCAACCTCACCGACAAACTGGCAATAGGCCGTTATGCCCACAGCGTTGATGCCATACTTACCGAACGCTTCACTCGCATCGACCCGGACATGATCGACTACGTAGTAACCGTGGACGACCCGCGCACTTTCACTGCCCCGTGGACTTTCCGCCTTACCCTCACCACCCAGCCGGATTATGAAATTCTTGAATACTCGTGCCACGAAGGCAATTTCTTCGTAGCCAACGCCTTGCGAGCGGAGAAGCAGTACCAACAGCGAGTGGCTGAGGCACAAGCCCAGGGCGCGCCGATCCCCGCGCGCGAGATCAGCGACGGAGGCCTCGACATCTACCAGGCGCCCTCGTCAGCGCAGGCGGTCGACATCAACGCGGCAGAATAGAAGACGGAGTTGTTTGACGGTGTCAGGAGATTTGTCTGCAAAGATCCAAGATTGGCGATCGAAAATTGCGAAAATGGGACATTCGCCTTTCACACTCATGATGCGAGTTGCTGGAACAGTAGCTTCAGAAAGAGTCTGCCATGGTGGTCAACGGCAATTAAGGCTTCATTGGATTTTCAAAAAGTGGGTGTCCCATGAGAGCACCATGCAAAGACGGGACACCCACTTTCAAGTGCTCGAGGAAACCCGGTGAGCACGATGCAAGGGAGGTGGGACAGAAGCCGTCTCGTGAACAGGTACGGGAAGTCTATTCCCGGGTGAGTTTGAAATCCCCAGTGGTCGAGCCGCGCTTCCAGGTACCG
>CAIYIP010000435.1 GCA_903926285.1 uncultured Gammaproteobacteria bacterium | reverse complement strand
TGGAGATTCCCGCTTAATGACGCAAACGTTTCCTGACCTGGATGTTGAGCACTTCAACGACAACTGAAAACGCCATCGCAAAATAGATATACCCTTTTGGCACGTGCACATCAAAGCCTTCCACGAGCAGCGTGAGACCAATCATCATAAGGAATGACAAGGCGAGCATCTTGATAGTGGGGTGTTTGTCGATGAACTCACCGATGCTGCGGGCAGAAAACAGCATAACTACTACAGCACCAACAATTGCTATAACCATGATGGACAAATCTTCGACCAGGCCAACAGCGGTTATGACAGAGTCGAGTGAGAACACAAGATCCAGAATTCCGATCTGGACGATGGTTGATAGCATAGTGTCAGCCACTTTGGCGGTTCCCTCACCTTCTTCACCCTCGATAATCGTATGAACTTCTTTTGTTGATTTAAACAACAGAAACAAGCCGCCCAAAATCAACACCACATCACGCCCCGATATTTCCTGGCCCATTACAGTAAACCAGGGTTCAACGAGGCCAATGATCCAGGACAGACTGAACAGAAGCGCCACCCGGGTGATCATTGCAAACGCAAGACCCAGCCTGCGCGCAAGATCGCGTTCATGAGGTGGAAGACGACCCACAAGAATTGAGATGAAGATTATATTGTCTATACCCAGAACTATCTCTAGGGCAAGCAGTGTAGTGAGCGCTATCCAGTCTTCTGGGCTGGTAATCCATTCAAACATGATTAACTCTACTGCTGGAAAAAAAGGATCGTTTTTGGGGCTGTGACAGGTGGAAACGTAAGCAACTATACTGCCGTGGATGATCGCGGAATCAAGCTATTATTTCAACCGCTAACTGATGCCGCCCAGATTAGCGGCTCAAGTAATTATTCACTCAGACTGTGCAAGACATAATTGCAGCCAGTGTTCAATCGCTGCGCTTTTGTATTTGTGTTTATGGATGATCAGGTAAAAGCTCCGAGAGAAATCCCTGTCGCGGGCTTGCAGGGGTACTAGCGTGTCCTGCGCAAAAGCCGCATCCAGCGTAAGTCGCGACAAACACCCTAGCCCCATGCCTGCTTTGACGGCCTGCATGATTGCTTCGGTATGCTGCAGCTCAAGCTCGATATGCAATTGGGGCAGTAAGTCATGCATTACTCGGTCAAAGGTTTGCCTGGTGCCTGAACCTGCTTCTCGTACTATCCAACGTGCGTCCACCAGATCTGCATGAGTGAGCCATTTTTTTCCCGCAAAGGGATGCTCCTTGCTGCAAAAAATCACCAGGCTGTCGTCGCGCCAGCGGGTTATCTCCAGCGCGGGGTTGTTGATTTCCCCCTCTATCAGCCCAATATCCAGTTCGAAGTTGGCTACCTTGTTGCTGATGAGCTCTGTATTGCCGACATCCAGGCTGATATGGCTGTCGGGAAATTGCCGGCGATATTTTTCGAGCAGTGGTACACACAACGAATTGCCAATGCTAAGGGTTGCCCCAACCTTGATGGCGCCAATGCCCTGGTGCACGCTGAGGGCCTGTTCAAGTTCTGCAGCGCGGCTCAGAAGCTCCTCCGCCCGCGGCTGTAACAAGCGGCCGAAATCATTCAATTGCAGGCGTTTTCCTACCCTGTCAAACAGGCGGATGCCAAATTGGTGTTCAAGTTCCTTGAGAGCGTCGCTGGCGGCAGATTGGGACATCGCTAGTACGGTTGCCGCCTTGCTCAGGTTTTCCTGACGGGCGGTTGCGAGAAAAACCTCAAGCTGGCGAAAAGTGAATTTCATATTCGGGGAAACCGGATAGATAATCGTATATAAACGATTATACCTATTAAGCAGGATGGCATTACAATGTGCGACTTTATTTTTAGCGGGGCCAGGCCATGAGCAGTAAGTATCAACACGAAAAAGTCACCAGCGTGCATCACTGGAATGACACCTTGTTCAGTTTTACCACTACGCGTGACCCCGGTTTTCGTTACAAGAATGGCTTCTTTACCATGATTGGTCTTGAGGTGAATGGACGTCCGCTGGTACGTGCCTACAGTATGGTCAGCGCCAATTACGAGGAGCAATTGGAGTTTTTCAGTATCAAGGTGCAGGACGGCGCACTGACGTCAAAGCTGCAACATCTGCAGGTTGGCGACACATTGCTGGTTGGTGCCAAGCCTACAGGCACCCTGGTTGCAGAAAACCTGCTGCCCGGTAAACATCTGTATCTGTTTGGTACTGGCACCGGGCTCGCGCCATTCATGAGCATCATCAAGGATCCCGAAGTTTACGAGCTTTACGAAAAAATCATCCTGGTCCATGGCGTGCGTATCATCAGTGAGCTGGCCTACCAGGATTTCATTACCAATGAATTGCCCAATAATGAATTCTTCGGCGACATCATCCGCGAAAAGCTCATCTACTATCCAACTGTCACGCGCGAAGCGTTCCGGAACACCGGGCGTGTAACTGACCTGATTGTGAGCGGCAAATTGTTCCGCGATGTGGGTTTGCCTGTTGCCAGCCTCGAAGATGACCGCTTCATGCTCTGTGGCAGTCCTTCCATGCTCAAGGACACCTGCAAGATTCTAAACCAGCTTGGTTTCCAGGAAGCACGTAACGGCAACCAGGGACATTATGTGATTGAAAGAGCCTTTGTTGAGTAAGGGTGAGTAAGGGCTTTCGCTGATCAGAATACGATGCGGGACCTTGAGTTTTTCTCTGGTTGCAAACTTGTTTGTTGGAGTAGAATCCGCGGGCCTTCAAGCCTGATGGCACTAATCATCAATCCTGCACTTCTGTGAGGTTTCTATGTCGCTTTCCATGTATTCATCATCCATACCCGTATTTTTGCATTACCTGAAAAACCTGTCTGTCCTGCTGGCGAAAGGCGCAGAGTTTGCAGCAGAAAAGAAAGTTGATGAGAAAGTACTGACTGGCGCGCGACTTTATCCGGACATGTTTCCCTTGTCCCGCCAGGTGCAAATAGCTTGCGATGTGGCCAAAGGCTGCGGCGCACGTCTTGCTGGTGTTGACGCACCAAAATACGAAGACAATGAAGTGACTTTCGGTGAGTTGCAGGCGCGCATTGATAAAACCGTAAATTTCCTTAATACCTTGTCTGCGAGCCAGATAGACGGTTCCGAACTGAAACAAATCAAGCTGCAGGCCGGTCCTCGTGAACTGGAATTTGTTGGCGATTTTTACCTGCGCAGCTGGGCACTGCCCAACGTGTTTTTCCATATCACAACAACGTACAACATCCTGCGTCACAATGGGGTGCCGGTTGGCAAAATGGATTTTTTGGGTTGAGCCACGGCGACTGATTTAATGACCCCATAAAAAAAGGGCTGCAATTGCAGCCCTTTTTTGTGGAACAGACTTTTCTATCAGAAGTTGTAGTTAAGGCTCAACTGATATCTTCTGCCAAACACATCATAACTGTTACCGACACTCTGCTGACCACCACGCTGACTTTCGGTGG
Source organism: uncultured Gammaproteobacteria bacterium (assembly GCA_903926285.1). Taxonomy (GTDB): domain Bacteria; phylum Pseudomonadota; class Gammaproteobacteria; order Pseudomonadales; family Pseudohongiellaceae; genus CAILUG01. The sequence continues at coordinate 2,762 of CAIYIP010000435.1, read as the reverse complement.
CAATGATAGGCGGATTACGGTCAAACAAGTTATTGACGTTAAAGCTGGTTGACCACGTTGCGCCACTAGCGGTTTCGCCGTTGTAACGCAGCACGAGGTTGGTTACAGCTTGTGATGCAATGGTTGCATCATCCAGTTCATAACCGCTTCTCCACTGTAAACCACCAGAGGAGTAATTCACGCTGTCGTAGTAACGCTCTACCAGACTTACCCCGTAATTACCCAGGTTGTAGCCAAGTGTAGCGGTAGCGGTCCATTCGGGGCTGTTCTGGTTGCCAATGTCATCACGGTACACCGTGGTGGTGATGGAGTTTTCCAGGCCTTTGGTAGCAAACAGACGCAAATCAAGAGACTCCGACTCGGAGCTGAAGAAATTAGGCTCTACCGTGTAGCGGGCTTCGATATCAATACCTGAAGTCAAACCACCGGCTACGTTCTGGTTGATATCCAGCACACGTTCAATCTTGCCTGTGATAGCGTTACGGGTAATCAGTCCGCAAAGTGACAGGTCGCCAGCAAAACAGTCATTAACTACGCGCTGTGAACCAAGGGTGTTAACTCGGCCTGAAACGTCAATTTCATACCAGTCCGCAGAAACCTGGAAACCTTCCAGCAAGCTGAAGGATGGTGCCCATACGACACCCGCTGTCAGTGTGTCAGCTTCTTCAGGCGACAGGTTGGCATTACCACCCGTCAGCAAGGTGATGGTGTAGCTGGTTTTGTCGACTGGGTCGGTGATGTTGGCTCCGCCACCGCCTGATTCGAATTGCTCACCGAAAGTTGGTTCGCGAACGTCAAGAGACTGAGTAACACGCAAGCGCAGATCTTCAATTACCTGAAGCTCGAAACCTGCTTTCCAGCTATCAATCTTGCCGCTGTGTGAGTAGTCGGATTGACGGAAGGCAAGGGTGCTGGTCAAACGCTGGTTGCCGGAGCCGGATTCCCAGATTGGCACGTTCAGCTCTGTGAACCATTCCCAAACGTCGAATTCACCGGTTGCCCAACTGGTAGCAGAGAAGTTGTGAATGGAGCGATTACCACCATTGATACCTACGGAAATACCGCGGATGCCAACTTCAGGCGCATTGATGGTGGAGCGCTCGAATGCAACAGGAGTGGTCAACTGGTTGAACCATTCTTCACGATAGGTCAAACCGCCTGCAAAACCAATAGGACCTGCACCCCAGCCTTCATAGATCTCACCGGTAAGCAATGCTTCTGCAAAGTGCTGTTGCAAATCGCGAATACCTTTTTTGTCGCTGGTTATGTAATCAACTGCTTCTGCGCTGAAGTTGCCAGTACCAAACACGTTCAGCGGTACGCAATCACGGATCGATTCCTGCGGGGTAACAAGGATGTTGTCGATCGGTTGTACACCTGATGGGTATTTGATGATGTTGGCAGATGGTACAGTTTTACCCACTGCAGCTGCCTGCAGTTCAGCCATGCTTGGGTTGCGCAACTGGACGTTACACATGACGGCACCGGTTTTTGGATCGCGTACTGCGTCCATCGCCATGTACCAATGGTCATTGCGTATATAGTTGTTACCTTCCGAAGTCAGTTTCGACTCGCCATACTGGTAAGTACCACGCAGGTTCCAATCATTCGGCAGAGCCTGGTCGAAGCCAACGCTGGCTGACCACATCTGGCTGATATCGCTTGAGCCGCGATCATCAACGTTGCGTTTGCCGGCGCCACGAATCTGGCCAATTTTCGCTATGTTTACCGAAGTGAGGTTGGCATCGACCATTGCCTGACGCAGTTGTGCTGGAATGAAGGCATTTTCAAGATAAACGGTGCCAAAGTACTGCTGGCCCATCTCCGGATTGCCGCGACGGTTGAGCTGATTGGATTCGGTGCGGCCAAGCATGACCTGGCCAAAAAGTTCAGTGGTGTTGCTGACGTCAAATTTAAAACCACCAAAACCTGAGTGCTGGACTACTTCAGCGCCGTAGGGGCCGCCTGCGAAGGAGTTTTCCGCGTTGAATGCTTCCGGTCCGCCTGACTGCATACCGTTGGAACCGGCAGCAGCACGGCCATCGGCATTCAATCGGTCTGTGAAATTTCCGGTAACGAAAGGACGCATGTTCTTGCCGTCATCCGTGAAGGTGTAGTTATTGAGGCGGAATGCGGGGTTTAAAGAACCATTGGCAAGTTTGGCAGTGATAAGGCCTGCAGCATTCTGGGTTGCAGAATGAACATTAGGCATCGTCAAACGTTGTGGATTGGTGCCGGCAGGATCAGTGGATTTCCAGGCTGGGTTGACAACCCAACCAATACTGTTCCAGTTTTCCAGATCCTGCGGAGTGCGCTCAATCTGTTTGATGTCGCGATGTTCAATGGATCCGATTACATGCAAACGGTCGCCAATCTGTTTGCCACCTGCAACGGAGAAGTTCCAGTTCTGGCCATCACCCTGTTCGGTGACACCGGTGCCAATCGTGGACTTGAAGCCTTCGAATTCGCGATCAAGTACAAAGTTGACCACGCCTGCCAGAGCGTCGGCACCGTAAGCGGCAGAAGCGCCACCGGTTACCACGTCAACAGTACGGATCAGCGCAGTTGGGAAGTTGTCCACGTTTACTGTACTGGCGCGGTCAGCCGGAACCACGCGTGAACCATCGAACAATACCAGGGTACGTTGCTTGCCCATGTTGCGCAAGTTCAGGTAGCTGCCAGCCGCGTCGCCAAACAGGGTGCCGCCACCGCGCTGAGCGGTTTGGGTGTTCAGAAATTGCGGCAGGTTATCAAGTTGTTCG
>CAIYIP010000434.1 GCA_903926285.1 uncultured Gammaproteobacteria bacterium | reverse complement strand
GGCGAGGATTATTCGGTTCTACGTTATGAAGGTTTCGGCCCCGGCAGCACGATGGTGATTGTGGAATGCCTGACTGACAACCCCAATCGTACCTTCGGCGACGTCCGTCAGTGCTTCCACAAGACCAATAGCAAGATTGGCACACAAGGTGTGGTGAGCCACATGTTCGACCACAGTGTAATCCTGTCCTTCAAAGGCGATGAAGAAGCCGTACTCGAAGCCCTCATGGACGCCGGCGTCAACGTCACTGATATCGAAAATGAAAACGGCAAGATCACTGTCTTCACTCCGCAGTCCGAATATTCCAAAGCCAAGTCCGCGCTCGCAGAAGCATTTGGTGAGATCGAGTTTGACGTGGATGAAATCCAGTTCATTCCACAGACCTACACAACGATCAGCGGTGACGACGTCGCGATGTTTGAGAAATTCATGGATCTGCTGAACGACGTGGATGATGTGCAGAATGTTTATCACAATGCGGAGTATTGATTTGGCCTGAGTGCTGGTTAATGCACGTCTATCGACGGCCCAAAATCCTTATAGAACGATTACTTCAGAACGGTTTTGCCTTTAGTCTCGCCTGATAGGCCGTTAGTCTCGCCTGATAGATAGTCTAGTATGGTTAGTATCTAACAGAACGCTAGCAACACTGCCTCTCATGATCCCGGCTGTGATGCACACTGGTCAGGCACTTATATCACAACCCAGAGGGGAGCTTAAATGTCACGCAAACTATTGTGCAGCTTGTCGGCAATGCTGGTCTTCATGACCGCTACAACACTGGCCCAGGCTCCTGCCGCGCCGCGCCCCGATCCGTGGCCTGGATACAAGAAAGTGCTTGCGATCGGCGAGAGCAGCACGACCTTCCAGCATGATTCGGTGTCTCATGCGCTAGCGACGATTGAGCGACTCGGTCGCGAGAGCGGCATTTATATGACGATTATCAAGACCGATACTCAACTAATCACGAAAGGAGAAGTCCTCAACGACGGCAAGCCGGTGCTGAACGCGAAGAACCTGGACTTCTTCGATGCGATCTTCTTCTTTGGCGCCGGGGCCGGCACACTGACCCCGGAGCAGATGGAGGACTTGTTGGCCTTCGTCCGCGACGACGGCAAGGGTTTCGTCGCAGCACACACGGGAGACAATGCGTTCCAGCAGTATCCCGAGTACCGCGACATGCTCGGCGGGTTGTGGAACCATCCGTGGACGAAGTCGGAGAACCTGGAAATTGACCTGCCGATCATCGTCGAGGATCCGACCTTTCCGGCGATGCAGAACCTGCCTTCCATGTTCAGCGTGTTCGACGAGGCCGCTGTGCATCAAGCGCCTTATTCCCGCGCTAATGTCAGGGTACTTGCGCGCCTCGACCTGAGCCAGGTCGATCCGGCGCTGGGCCGTGACCCGGCCACGGACACCGACGTGCCAATCGCGTGGGCGCACGAATATGGCAAAGGCAGGGTGTTCTACTCAACGCTCGGCCACTCCGACCAGTCTTGGGACAACCCGCTGGTTCAACAGATGTTTCTTGATGCTATCCGCTGGTCGCTGGGTCTCGTACCAGGAGAGGCCACACCACTGCCATAGACTGAAATTGGCATCGGTAAAGGACCACTTTCGTGCAAAGTAGTTTTACATTCTTCCCTTGAAGGGGCAGACGCAGGTCGACCACACCGATCCGCTTGCACCGATAAGGGCAGTGGATTGTGACGATTGCCCTGGTTTGTTATGCCTGCATGTCTATCAACTGCACAAAATCCATGTGGCACGTTTGCATCAGAACTGCGTGCCCTTTGGGCTCGAAGTATAGATATGTGCATCCACATTAGCGCTATCTTTAGGGAGAATCTGGTAAGCGAAGGCAGCTATGAAAATTGACAAACTAAATGTGATATTTACGCTCATCTAAACCCGGGAGTATGATTCCTCCATGCACTCAAATCTTAGAAACTTGCCTGTTAATGAACGAATCCAACTCGTTGAAGATTTGTGGGGCAGTATCGCCTTGGATCAAGAGTCCCTTCCTTTAACTAAAGACCAAGAGATGGAGCTTGATAAACGACTGCAGGCCTTCGAATCAGATAGTAAGCCGGGTCGTTTGGCCGATGACGGCATAATCATAAAGGACATTCGCTCCAGACTATGAAGCATGTAGTCCGTATCAGGGAAGAGGCGGAGGTTGATATATCAGATGCGGCTATTTGGTATGAATAATAGCAGTCTGGTTTGGGGAAGAATTTTTTGCATCGCAGACTCTTCTTATTAAAAGCTCTGCCTGAGCACCCACTTTAATATCCAGTCATTTATAGAAACATTAGACGGGCGTTGTCAGGCAAGTTGCGGTTCGGTATTTACTCCAGCGTCGAAACCAACCCCATAATTGTTCACACGGTTATGCATGCGAGCAGGCATCCAAGAAGATGACAGAGTCGCACATAAATCCCCGAACTTGCTGTCATGCCTTTTAATCAAAATATCTGGCCTAAGGATCTTCTGGTAACAGGTGAGCTACTTCTCTGTGAGTAGTCCTCCGCTTTTTGGTAACTATACATGTACTACTTCGGTGGAAGGGCGCGAGGCGGGTTGAGTTTTCAGGACCGTCTGCGGCCAGGATGGCCGCAGTCCGAGCCATCCAGGGATACAATTGATGCGTGTCCTGGAAAATCCAGCCGGCTCGCAGACGTGAGTTGAAGGTCGGGCTTAAAAATTGCGTTTACAAGAGGTATAGGAAATCGCGGTTGAGAAGCATGAACTCTGACAGTTTTTCCGCTGAATTTATATCTGAACGCGAGTAGAGACGAAATGAAAGTTCATGTTGAGTGAACCCCGTCTCTTTAAGGAACAAGCGCCACATCCGCTGCATCAGCTAGATGCGCCACGTCAACGCGATCAACTCGATAGAACTGTCTGCTGATTTCAACATCCGTCCCAACACGACCGATGCCCGGCAACTTCAATGCAGGGTGACGAAAGTCCACGCCCGCGGATAGCCCCAGTATATTGATCTCCAGACCTTCATCTGCTGCTGCCATTACACCTAATAAACCAAACAGCGAAAATTGATAACCTGTACCGCTCGGAGCCGCGCCGAGCACTTTACCGTCGGGCAAGTAATCCTTGCCGATTGCTGTTACTGGCAGCGTGAGTTGCAGTTCAGGTACGGAACGGCCGATGTGGGCGGTGAACGTATTGCAATTAGGGCCCGGCCACGTCGTGTAGCTGTCGGGGTATGGATAACTCTGTATTGCAGCGAGCACTTCGGGCAGCAACTCTTCGGCTTGTTCGCCGCGGATTTCTACGAGTAGTTCGGGTTTATTGCCGTACCAGAAACGATCAGGGAGATCTGCTTCGGACACTACCACGGGCAGGTTGCGACGCGCGCGGTAACCAATGACCTGATGTACGACGAATTCGTCAGCATCGCGTTCCTTGGTCGCGACCCAGGTATGTACGGCTAGGCGGCTGTGCCAGCTTGAGGTGCGAGCGGCATAGACCTCGATAAGCGCGCCGCGATATTCGTCCGGCAGCGGGGCTATTCCTGCACTGCCTCGTTTCGAAACTACCGGAGCCGATCTGACCTCAGGGTAGTCGCTGCCATAAGCAGGCATATAAACCGCCCCCAGCAAAAACAAGGTCAACGTGAGGAACGAATAACTGAGTGAGCGCATAGGATTTCCTGGTCTGTATTCCCCGGATGCTCGCGGAAGTTATCGGGGATTAAATGGGACATTTAAAGGTTATCGCGCGGATTACTGGAAGGGTGTGTGCCAGGTCACACTGCTGATATTTGGAACGTAAAGAAAACTAAAGGGGTGGGTGACCGACTGCTGATGATTCCAGACGGCAGGGCATTTGCGTGATGCTCATCACAGAGCTTAAACAGATATTGGGAGAGCTAATGGTGCGAACTGATTGCGGCAGCCATTCCCAGATGGCCCACTCCCGGCAACTTCAGCGCAGGCCTGCGAAAATCGACAAGCAGTTCGGGTTGGTTGCCATACCAGCAACGATCTGCCAAATCTGGTTCGGACATTACGAAGGACAAGTTGCGGCGCGCACGAAAACCGATGACCTGATGGACTTCGTAATGATCGGCAAAAAATATTTCCACCAAGCCACAGGATTACCTCGTTAGGTAGCGCTCAAGGCGACAGACCTTGGGAGGTCTGTCGCCTTTTGTTTGCGCGCTGGTTTACATCCTTACTTCAGCAACATTCTGCACGTTGATCAGTTTCGCCTGTTCGGCGCCATGCATGAAGGAGGCGACTTCGTTGAAGTTCAAGTAGCGGTAGATCTGGCTCGACATGGCGTCGAGCTTGCCCATGTAGCTCATGTATTCTTCCATTGTCGGGATGCGACCGAGCAACGAACAT
>CAIYIP010000433.1 GCA_903926285.1 uncultured Gammaproteobacteria bacterium | reverse complement strand
CGGCAGCTTTCGGCGCTTCTTTCGTTGGCATGCAGGCCTTCGAATGGACCAAGCTCATTGCAGAAGGCGTCAGACCCTGGACCAATCCCTTTGGTGCACATCAGTTCGGTTCCGTGTTTTTCATGGTTACAGGATTCCACGGTCTGCACGTTTCTGTTGGCGTGATATATCTGAGCACTGTGGCATTCAAGGTACTCAGGGGCGACTACGACCGCAAAGGCAATTACGACATTATCGAGATAGCCGGCCTGTATTGGCACTTTGTGGATCTGGTCTGGGTATTCATCTTTGCATTTTTCTATCTTTGGTAGAGGCTGAACTGTGACGACTACGCATAATACACACCCACAACAAACTCCCGTTCCCGGTCACGACTCCGTTGCTGCTCACACAGAAGAGCACCCCATTGGCGTCTATCTGAAGGTATGGATACTGCTGTTCGTGCTGAGCACCTTCTCCTATCTGGTCGATTATTTCGACTTCCAGGGTCTCGTGCGCTGGACGCTGATCATCATTTTCATGCTGCTCAAGGCAGGCTTCATTGTTGCCATATTCATGCATGTGATGTGGGAACGCATGGCGCTGATAGCCACCATCCTTGGGCCACCCACGGTGCTGCTGGTACTGATTGGCTTGATGGCTTCGGAAGCTGACTATACTTTTGGCACCCGGGTAGACCACTTGGGACAGCCGGCAGCAGCGGAACGAATTCATGTCAGTGATGTGCTGGGTGAAGAGCATTAGACGGTCGCGAGCTACGGGGATGCGGTACGGTCATCCGCAGTAAGAGCACGATGAAAGCATTACGAACCGGCATTTTCCTTTGTCTTGTCCAGCTACTGCTTGGTTCAGATCTGCTGGCCCATGGCAGCATCACGGCGGAAGGTGACTTGTGTGTCATCCGCATCGGTTTTTATACCGCGCACTTCAAAGTTTTTCAGCCCGATACCAGCCAGGAAAAAGAATTCTGCGAAGACCTACCTGCAGCTGGCTCGTCCATTTTTGTCATGGAATACCTGCATCAGTCACTTGGCGACGTTCCCATTGAATTTCGCATCATCCGTGACATCACTGGGCTTGGACGTTTTGCACGTATGGAAGATATCGCGAAGATCGAAGATCTTGAGGCAGTAACGGTATTCCATCAGCCAGCTGTTATTGAACCCCAGGTTTTCAACGTACTGCATGACTTTACCGAAGATGGTGATTTTGTAGGCATCGTCACTGTCAAGCATCCTGAAACCGAACAGTATTATTCGGCAGTATTTCCATTTCACGTGGGAACCCGGGCATGGGGCTATATTCCACTGTTTGCCATTACTGCCATCCTGAGCCACCTCATCTACTTGTATTTCTCTGGCGGCTCCTATCGTTGGCGCGCGGCAAGACGTGCCAGCAACAAGACGCTTCAGTATAAAACTTCCCCAAGCCACGCACGCATCCTGATGCTTGCGCCTGTGCTGTTACTGATGGGAGCCGCTACCGAAAACACCGTCAGCCAGAGCTGGCTGTCCGAAAGCGGCAATATAAAATTGTCTTTCAGCAGCGTGGTGGAGCCGCTGCCACTGAACCAGATTCATGAATGGATTCTTCATCTTGAAACGCCCGCCGGAATGCCAGTAGAGAATGTGCTGGTACGGATGGCAGGCGGCATGCCGACACACAACCATGGACTACCAACTGAGCCTGTCGTTACCCAATACCTCGGGAACGGCGATTACCGCGTCGAAGGTGTGCGTTTTCATATGCAGGGTGACTGGGTGATGAAGGTTTCCATCACTCTAGCCAATAACCAGCAGGATACTGTTCTCATTGCGCTGACCTTATGAAACTCATGCCGCAGCATGCAGGTTCTGCCAAGGTATTGCGCATCCTGTCGCTGGCAGCTCTTGCCGCACTCGTTTACTTAGCGTTCTGGTGGCAACAACAAGCAGCTGAAGCAGCGCCATGGACTGTCATCGAGAAAGCACTTGTCGAATCGCTCTGGCTTGAAGAGCTACCGCCACTTCCCAACGATGCTGGCAACGCAGTTGCCGATAATTTACAGGCGGCACGTCTTGGGCAAAGGTTGTTCTTCGACACAAGGCTCAGCCGCAACGGTGAAGTTTCATGTGCCACCTGCCACCAGCCTGAACGCCGCTTTACCGATGGACTGCCCACCGCTCGCGCAATAGGCGAATCTAAACGCAACACGCCCAGTCTTGTCGGTGTTGCCTACAGCCCCTGGTTGTATTGGGACGGACGCAAGGACAGCCTGTGGTCGCAGGCGCTTGCGCCGCTCGAAGATCCTGCTGAGCACGGAGGTCACCGGATGCGCTTTGCGATGCTGCTTCAGGAAGATCCGGTTTATCGTACGGAATATAATGCCTTGTTTGATCAATGGCCTGAATTTGACGCCGAGGATTCAATCGCTACAAATGTCACAGCAGTTGACTGGAGCGCGACATGGCAAAATTTGGCTTCCGCAGACCAGCAGCGCATTGCCACAATATTCGTCAACCTCGGCAAGGTGTTGGAAGCCTATGAACGCCAGCTCATGCCATCGCCTTCTCGCTTTGATGCTTATGTATCTGCGCTGGCCAATGACGAACCAGGCGCTGAAGACATTCTGAGCAAAGACGAACGCGCCGGCCTCCGTCTTTTTATTGGCGAAGCCCGTTGTGTTCAATGTCATAACGGCCCTCTCTTTACCAACAATGAATTCCATAATACTGGTCTGCTGCCACCTTCAGGCTCACTACCTGACGAAGGAAGGAGCGCGGTGCTTGAGCAACTCACCACCGACGTGTTCAATTGCCTAGGCGAATTCAGTGATGCCAAAGCTGATCAATGTTCAGAGCTGGTTTACATGCGCAAGGGCCCGGAGCTGCTCGGCGCCATGCGTACACCCTCACTCAGAAATCTGGCAGGCACCGAACCCTACATGCACAAGGGCCAGATGCAAACACTTGCTGAAGTGCTAAGGCATTACAACCGTGCCCCGATGGCGCTTATTGGCCACAACGAAGCGCAACCTCTGGGCTTGAGCAACAGGCAACTGCAACAGATCGAAGCGTTTCTACTTACCCTCGATGCTCCTGCCGCCGGTGGCGACAACTGGCTGAGCAGCCCATCCGGCCCAGAAATCGAACCGGACAGCAAGCTGATTCACACCCTCTCCGGGAATTAGACTTTTCCTGGCCATAACACAGTTCTGGGACACCCACTTTTCTGGGACGGTTCTGGTATCGGTTCTGCAGTTCTGGGACATCCACATAAACACATAAATCTGCAATGACGGTTCTGGGACACCCACATAAACACATAAATTTGCAAGATTCAGAATCTGGACTAGATTTAATCATATCGATATCCCGCGAACTGATTATCCGGATGACTCGCCCCCGCTCCACGTTGATTGTTCTTGAGGCTACTCCTTACTATCACTGCATCTCCCGTTGCGTCCGGCGCGCCTCCCTATTTGGATTGGATCCTGTAGCCGGAAAATGCTTCGATCATCGCAAACCGTGGCTTGTTGAACGATTCAAATTTCTGACCGATATCTTTGCAATCAATATTGCTGCTTATGCAGTGATGAGCAATCACTACCATCTGGTGCTGCATATTGATCTTGCCCGTGCCGCATCTTGGCCGAAGGAAGAAGTAGTAACGCGTTGGACCCGTCTTTATCGCGGCCCGGCACTGGCGCAACGG